>DRNB01000195.1 GCA_011375045.1 Aquifex aeolicus | reverse complement strand
TGCTCCTCCAGCTGGAGTTCGCTCAGCTTCCTCCTGTACTCCTCTATCTCCGCCCTGCGCTCGTCCGCCTCCCCCAGCTCCTCCTGAATCGCCTTCAGCTGCTGGCGCAGAAAGTACTCCCTCTGCTCCTTCTCTATCTGCTCCCTCGCCTGAGCGCTTATCTGCTGTTTGACCTCGAGGATGCCCACCTCGTTCAGGAGAAACTGGTGGACGAGCCGGAGCCTTTCCCTCGGATCGAAGGTCTCCAGGACCTTCTGAGCTTCCTCCGACTTCATCTCGAGGATGGAGGCGATCAGATCCGCGAGCCTTCCAGGGTCCTCCATCTCCCTGACGATCATCACGATGTCCGGAATCACCTGCTTACCGAGGGATATGGCTTTATCGAGAAGCTCCTTTACGGACTTTATAAGAGCCTTCTCCTCCACGCTCAGATCCTTTGGACTCGTCTCGGGTTCCGCAACGGGTTCCACGAGCGCCCTGTAGTGATCGTCCGCCTTATCTATCCTCTTCAGAATCCCCCTTCTGATGCCCTGAACCAGAACCTTTATCCTGTTCTCCTCTATGGGGACGACCCTTATTATATGAGCGATTATACCTACGCTGTGGAGGTCCTCAGCGGAGGGTTCCTCCGTTTCCTTCTCCTTCTGGAGGACGAGAAAGATCAGCTTGTCCCCCCTTGCGGACTCCTCCACCGCCTTTATGGAGAAGGGTCTGCCCACAAAGAGGGGAAGCACCATGGTGGGGAAGATCACTATGTCCCTCAGAGGCATGAGGGGGTATTCTCTGGGTGTATCGGGAACCTCGGGGATCTGCATTATGTCTGGTGTCACACCTCTCCTCCTCAGGCTTAAGTATATTATATTTTCCGTGGGATGAGGATCAGGATTAACGGAGAGGAAAGGGTCATCGAAAGGGAGTTAACGGTTGCGGAGCTTCTCGAGATGGTGGGTGTAAAGTTCCGGGAGGTAGGTCTTGCGGTGGCGGTCAACGGTGAGGTGATCCCCAAGTCCCAGTATGCCGTCAGACGGATAGGGGAAGGGGACAGCGTGGAGATAGTCCAGCTGGTCGGAGGAGGCTGATTTCTGTTAGACTTTTGTTTCCTCAGAACGTCGGAGGTGCGGGAATGACAGACTGGGAAAAGCTCCTTCAGGACGATCCCTTCGAGATAGCCGGCAGGCGCTTCAGGTCCCGGCTGATCATAGGATCGGGTAAGTTCAAGAGCTTTCAGCAGAACAGAGAGGTTCTGGAAGCCTCGGGTGCGGAGATCATAACGGTGGCTGTCAGACGGGTCAACATAACGGACCCCACAAAGGAGAACCTTCTGGATTACATAGATCCTAAGAAGTATCTGATCCTGCCCAACACGGCGGGTTGCTACACGGCGGAGGAGGCTATCAAAACCGCCACGCTCGCCCGGGAGGCAACGGGTATAAACTGGGTGAAGTTGGAGGTCATAGGGGATCAGAAGACCCTGCTCCCCGACATGGAGGAAACCCTTAAGGCTGCCAAGGTTCTTGTCAAGGAGGGTTTCGTGGTTCTGCCCTACGTCTTCGACGATCCCGTTTACGCCAAGAAGTTCGAAGACGTGGGGTGCGCCGCGGTGATGCCCCTCGCGTCCCCCATAGGCTCAGGCCTCGGACTCCAGAACCCCTACAACATCATCTTCATAAGGGAGGCGGTCTCCGTGCCCGTCATAGTGGACGCGGGTATAGGGAGCGCCGTCGACATCCCGCCGGTTATGGAGCTGGGGGTGGACGGAATACTCACGAACACAGCCCTTGCGGAAGCCAAGGATCCCGTGAAGATGGCGGTCGCCATGAAGTACGCCACCATAGCCGGAAG
>DRNB01000194.1 GCA_011375045.1 Aquifex aeolicus | reverse complement strand
GGATCCCGACGCTCAGTACGATGAGATCATCGAACTGGACCTGTCGGAGCTGGAACCCCTTATAGCCTGTCCCCACTCCCCCGACAACGTGGTTCCGGTGCGGGAGGTGGAGGGTGTAAAGGTGGATCAGGTGGTGATTGGGTCCTGCACAAACTCCTCCTTTGTGGATCTCAGAAGGAGTGCAAAGCTCCTTGAGGGGAGGAGGATTCACCCCGATGTGATCTTCGCCGTGGCTCCGGGGTCCAAGCAGGTTCTGGAGCTGATCACAGCGGACAACTCCCTCCTGAGCTTCCTCAAGGCGGGGGCGAGGATCCTCGAAAGCGCCTGTGGTCCCTGCATAGGAATGGGCTACGCACCCCCCAGCGGTGGGGTAACGGTCAGGAGCTTCAACAGAAACTTCGAGGGAAGGTCCGGAACTCCGGACGCGAAGGTTTACCTTGCCTCACCGGAAACCTGCACGGCGAGCGCCGTGGCGGGGGAGATCATCGATCCCCGCAGGCTGGCACAGAGGGAGGGTGTGAAGTGGATCAGGGTGGAGCTTCCTGAACGCTTCCCTTACGGGGACGAAGCTTTTATAGAACCCCTGCCTCCCGAAGAGGCGGAGAAGGTGGAGATATACAGAGGACCCAACATAAAACCCCTGCCTCCCTTCGATGAGCTTCCCGACAGCATAGAGGGTGAGGTAACCCTCATCGTGGGCGACAACATAACCACGGACCACATAATGCCCGCGGGCGCCAAAATCCTGCCTCTCAGATCCAACATATACGCAATCTCGGAATTCGTTTACCACTACGTGGATCCCGAGTTTGTTCCGAGGATCAGGAAGGTCAGAGAAAGGGGAAGGTTCGGCGTTATAATCGGGGGGGAGAACTACGGTCAGGGTTCTTCCCGGGAGCACGCAGCCCTCGCTCCCCGGTTTCTGGGGGTAAGGGTGGTCATCGCCAAATCCTTTGCGAGGATACACCACGCCAACCTCATCAACTTCGGCATCCTTCCCTTGGAACTCGTGAACAGATCCCATTACGATCGCTTCTCCATGGGAGACGAGATAGAGATACCTGAGCTGATCTCCCGTCTCAGGGAGGGAAAGGAGATCATCGTAATCAACAGAACAACAGGCGAGGAGATTCCCTGCAGATACAACCTCACACCCTACCAGATAGAGGTCCTTCTGGGTGGAGGGAGGCTCAACTACATAAAGAGGAAGCAGTCCCAGAAAGTAAGGGGCTGAGGAGGTCGGGATATGGCTATGAGGAAGGTGGTTTCGGTGGTGGGAGCAGGCAACGTGGGAGAGCACGTCGCCAGCCTGCTCGCTATAAAAGGTTTCGCTGACGTCAGGCTCTTCGACATCCCCCGAAGGGAGGGGGATAAGCTCTTCGAACCCGTTAAGGGAAAAGCCCTCGATATGAAGCAGATGATCGCAGCCATGGACATAGACACAAAGATAGACGGCTTCACGGTAACTCCGGAGGGAGAAGGTTACGAACCCATAGTCGACAGCGATATTGTGGTGGTAACGGCCGGCTACCCCCGGAGACCGGGGATGTCCAGGGAGGACCTTCTCGAAGCGAACATAAAGATACTCACCACCATAATCTCGAAGGTGCGCCAGTATGCGCCCAATGCGATACTCATAGTTGTAACCAACCCCGTCGACATAATGACCTACACCGCCGTTAAGCTCAGCGGTTTTCCCACCAACAGGGTGATAGGGATGGCCGGTGTTCTGGACTCATCGCGCTTCAAAACCTTCATAGCCGAAGAGCTGAGGGTTTCCCCCAAGGACATACACGCTTACGTCATAGGGGGGCACGGGGACGAGATGGTTCCCCTCATATCCCTGTCGAACGTGGGCGGGATACCCCTCAAGGATCTGATACCTAAGGAGAAGCTCCAAGAGATAATCCATAGAACCCGCTTCGGCGGCGGTGAGATCGTCAACCTGATGGGAACCTCAGCCTACTACGCACCTGCCGCTGCGATAGTGGACATGGTCGAGGCTCTTGTCACCAACAGCAAGCGGATACTCCCCTGCTCCGTTTATCTGGACGGGGAAGCGGGCGAGTATTACGGCGTCAAGGGGTTCTGCGTGGGCGTTCCCGTAAAGCTCGGAGCCAGCGGCGTTGAGGACATAATAAAGGTGCCCATGATAGAGGAGGAGCGCCTCATGTGGGAAAGGTCCGTGGAGTCTGTGAGGAAAGGGGTCAGCATGGCGGAGGTGGTGCTCGGTGAGAAAAGTGCACGTTGACGAGATAAGGGAAGCTGTCAGGGAGCTCACCCTGAAGGCAAACTACGAGATACCTGAACCTGCGGTAGCTCTCTTCAGATCGGCTCTGGAGAAAGAGGAATCCCCCCTCGGGAAAGAGGTTCTCCGTCAGATCCTTCTCAACGTTGAAACCGCGAGGGAGGAGCGGATGCCCTACTGCCAGGACACGGGTATAACGGTTGTGTTCTTAGAGATAGGACAGGAGGTAGTTATCGAGGGGGGGGATCTGGAGTCTGCGGTGAACGAAGGTGTGAGGGAAGCTACCCGGGAGGGTTACCTGAGGGCTTCCGTGGTATGGGATCCCGTGTTCGAAAGGAAAAACACAGGGGACAATACCCCCGCGGTGATTCACTACGAGGTCGTTCCGGGAGACAGGGTTAAGGTAACGGTGGCACCCAAGGGGGCAGGTTCGGAGAACACCTCACGCCTTGCCATGCTCAAACCCGCGGACGGCTGGGAGGGTGTAAAGAGCTTTGTTCTCGAAACCGTCGAAAAAGCAGGACCAAACGCGTGTCCCCCGCTGACCGTCGGTGTGGGAATAGGGGGGAACTTCGAATACAGCGCCTACTTAGCCAAGAAGGCTCTTCTGAGACCTCCGGGCGAAAGACACCCCGATCCCCTCATAGAAAAGGTGGAGGAGGAGCTGATAGAGGAGATAAACCGTCTCGGACTCGGTCCGATGGGTTTTGGAGGGAGGTTCACGGCTGTCGATGTCAAGGTAGAGATGTACCCCTGCCACATAGCCTCCCTGCCCGTAGCGGTGAACATCCAGTGCCACGCGGTAAGGCACGCGGAGAAGGAGATATGAAGTATATCCTGATCCTTGCGATCGTAGGACTCATCACGATCCTCTTCCTGTCCGGATTCATAGTAAGGGTGGTCCGGTCTGAGCTCAGGAGAAAGAGAAGAGCATGGAGGTAGTTCTCCTTTCCCTCTACGCAGGCTCCCTTTTCCTTCTGGTGTCGACGGTAGCTCCCGTTCTGCTCCGCACGGAGTTCGACAAGGATCTCGCGGGAAGATTTTACGGGAGGATACTGTGGCGCTTTTACAAGATTGCTTTTTTCCTCCTGCTGTTGTATCTTATATGGGGCGAAAAATGGATCGGTATTCTACTGCTAACAGGACTTTCTCTGAACGTGGCGATATCCATGTGGCTTAGACAGTATAAGAGGACGCTGGGGGGTATAGAAATATACGATTACAACGCCCCCGAAAGGGTCAGGTTCAGGAGGGTCTCCTATCTATCCACAGCGGTTCTGCTAACAAACTTTTTTATATCAACGATTATCCTACTCAAGGAGGTTGAATGAGTAAACTGCAGGACTACAGGGTAAACAGACAGATCAGAGCGAGGGAAGTCAGGCTGATCGATGAAACGGGCACCCAGGTGGGCATCGTCCCCCTGCAGGAAGCGCTCACCCTTGCCGAGGAGAAGGGACTGGACCTTGTGGAGATAGCCCCTCAGGCGAAGCCTCCGGTTTGCAAGATAATGGACTACGGTAAGTTCAAATACGAACTCAAGAAAAAGGAGAGAGAGGCACGCAGGAAGCAGAAGGAACACGCCATAGAGGTTAAGGATATCCGGATGAAGGTCCGGATAGACGAGCACGATCTCAGGGTGAAGCTGAAGCACATGCGGGAGTTTCTCGAGGACGGGGACAAGGTAAGGGTGCGGATACGCTTCAGGGGCAGGGAGAACGTCCACCCGGAGCTGGGCGACAGACTCTTCCGCAGGATAGTGGAGGAGCTCAAGGACGTGGGCGACGTCGAGGTTCAGCCCAAGAGGGAAGGACCCTTCCTCGTTTTCACCCTCGCTCCCAAAAGACGCAGGTAGTCAGCTGCCGGGAGCACCCTTTATGGTATCGATGATCTCCTTGAAGTCTTTCCAGCGTATAGCGGACCACGTTTCCGTGGTTGCGTGTCCAAAGGACCGGATTATCATCGCCACCTTGGCGGCTTCCTCGTCGTTCTCCGCTTCGAAGATGTCGAGGTAGTCGTAGGGACCAAAGACCACGAGGTTCATAACCCATCTGACCCCCGGGCAGTTCTCTTCGATCAGCCTCTCCGCCTCCTGTTCTATCTCCTTCAACCTCTGGAGGTTTTTGACAGCGTAAGGAGACATCTTTGTGAGCATCACGTAGAGTGGCATTTTTACACCTCCCCTTGTTATAATTCTAAGCTCGGAGGATCGAAATGGCAAAGGTGAAGCTCAAGACAAACAGGTCCGCCCGGAAGCGGTTCAAGGTAACTGCAACGGGGAAAATCAAGAGGTGGCGCTCCGGAGGAGCCCACTACAACACCAAGAAGAGTCCCGGCAGGAAGAGGCGACTCAGGAAAGCGACCTGTGTGAAGGAAAACATGATAGACCACGTGAAAGATCTCCTCAGGGTCTCTTAGTCCACGACCTCTAAAAAGGCGGAGTGGATCCTCCTGATCTTTCCCCTGAAGTCCACCTCCGCTTTCTCCCCTGTAACGCTGAGAACCTTACCCACACCAAAAACCCTGTGGTTGACAAGCACCCCCTCCCTGATCCTGCTGTTGGGTTTAAGATCCACGCCGTAGGTAGTTCTCCTCCTCCTGAAGTGCTCCAGGTTCAGGAGGTTCTTGGGGATCTCGGAGAGGAACCTGCTGGGTCTGCCCTCACGGGTGTAGGAGAGGAAGAGAAGATCCTTCGCTCTGGTTACAGCAACGTAGAAGAGCCTTCTTTCCTCCTCCAGCTCCGCTTCGTCCTCTAACGCCGATCTGTGGGGGAGTATATCCTCCTCCAGCCGGGGAAGAAAAACCGCCGAGAACTCCAGTCCCTTGGCTGCGTGAATGGTCATCAGCTGCACGCCCTCTCCCTCCTCCTCCCCTGAGCTGAGGAGTGCCTCGTTCACAAAATCTTCGAGGCTTACCCCCTCCCTGTAGCTTTCCCTCGCAGTTCTCAGAAGCTCCCTGACGTTTTCCATCCTCTCCGAAAAGTTCTTTCTGAACCTGCGCTCCAGTATCCCCAGATAGGGACTCTCCTCGAGGGCAACCTCGAGGATGCGGGCGTAGTTGTCCCCACAGGATCTTAACCTGTCCAGGAGAGTTCGCAGGGGTTTTGCCCTTTCGGAAAAGGAGAGGGTTTCTATCCAGTCGCCCCTGTAGAACTCCCTCAGCTTTGTAATAGTTCGCTCACCAATACCCTCCCCAAAGAAGGAGACTACCCGGCGAAAAGCCGTCTCATCGGAGGGGTTTATCAGGAGCCTTAACAGGCTGATCAGATTCTTCACCTCCGCCCTTTCATAGAACCTCAGCGCGCCGAGGATCCTGTAAGGGATTCCCATACGAAAGAGGGCGCTCTCTAAGGGATCGGTCGCAAAGGAAACCCTCACGAGCACGGCTATATCCTCGGGCTGATACCGCTTCATCAGATCCCTGATTTCCCTCCCTATCCAGATGGCTTCCTCCTGAGGGGTTTCGAATCGTCTGACGATCGGCTTCTCCCCCATACCTCTGGTGGGCGTAAGCTGAGGGATCAGGCTTCTCCACTTCTCACTCGTCCCCTTCAGCAGGGCGTTGGCAACCATGAGGATGTAACCACCCGATCTGTAGTTGGTTTCCAGCCTGATAACCTCCGGGGAGAAGTCTTCAATGAACCTCAGCACGTTGTGGGGTCTCGCGAAGCGCCACTCGTATATGCACTGATTGGGATCACCCACCACGCAGATGTCCCTGTCCGCTATCAGCCTGAGAATTTCATACTGGACTGTGTTGGTATCCTGATACTCATCCACCAGTATGGAGCTGAAGTGCCTCCGGAGTTTCTCCCTCAGACCAGTGTCCCTCGAAAGCAGAAGGTAGAGCTCGAACAGGAGATCCCCGAAATCGAAGAGGTGGTTCTCCCTGAGCCTTTCCTGATAAGCGTGGAACAGCTCCCGGAGCCTCGGATCGGCAGGCTCTTGCAGATCTTCCTTTATACGGGAGATCATCCGGCGAACCTTTTCATACTCGCCCGCTGAGATCCCGAAACCCTCCATAACCTCCCTCAGAAGGGTGCGAACGTCGGACTCGTCCGCCACCGAGAAGCGAAGACCCGCCGTGCTTTTCAGCAGTCTGAGGGCAACCGAGTGAAAGGTTCCCGCCCAGGGCAGATCCACACCGGCGACTTTCAGGGTTCTCTCCCTTATCTCCCGGGCAGCTTTGGTGGTAAAGGTAAGGCACAGCACCCTCTCCGGCCGGATCTGGGTGAGGAGGGATTCTATCCGGTGGGCAAGGGTTGTGGTCTTTCCAGAACCTGCCCCTGCCACGACCAGAAGGGGACCCCCCCTGTGCTCCACAACCCTCCTCTGGACGTCGTTGAGCATCTCAGGATCCCGGAAGGTATCGGTTCACCACGGGCATCCGCCAGTCCTTCCCAAAGGCTCTGGGGGTTACCTTGATGCCGACAGGTGCCTGCTTCCTCTTGTATTCCGCGTTTTTAACCATGCGCACCACCTTCATCACCGTTCCCCTGTCGAACCCCCTCTCCACGATCTCCTGGGGAGAGAGGTTCTCCTCCACGTACAGCTTCAGTATAGGATCGAGGATCTCGTAGGGAGGAAGGGTATCCTGATCCGTCTGACCGGGTCTCAGCTCGGCGGAGGGAGGCTTCTGAAAAACCCTGTCGGGGATAACCTTCTGAAGGGTGTTCCTGTATGCAGCGAGCCTGTATATGGTGGTTTTGTACACATCCTTGAGGGGGGCAAAACCCCCGGACATGTCCCCGTATATGGTGGTGTATCCGGTTGCGGATTCGCTCTTGTTGGAGGTGGAAAGGACCAGATGACCGAACTTGTTGGATACGTAAAAGAGTATGTTAGCCCGGATCCGAGCCTGAATGTTCTCATCGGCTACGTCGAACCCCAGCTCACCGAAGGCTGGGGTAAGCTCCTTCAGGTAGGAGGTAAACACCTGATCTATGGGAACCGTATGGAACTCTATACCGAGGTTCATGGCAAGTTCCTTCGCATCCTCGAAGCTTTCCCTCGCGGAGAAGCGGGAGGGCATAAAAAGCCCCGTAACCTTTTCTGCTCCGAGGGCGTCGACAGCCACACAGGCTGTAAGTGAGGAGTCCATTCCCCCCGAGAGACCCACCACAGCCTTCTCGAAACCGTTCTTCACAACGTAGTCCCTGGTTCCTGTGATCAGGGCTCTGTAAAGTTCCTCCTCCCCCTGAGGGTTACCCTCCACCCTTGGCTCCACGGGGGATCTGGGGGGTAGCTCGATCCTCCGCAGGGGGGGCAGGGGATCGATCTCCCGACCGGCCGTTCTCCAGCGAAGGTCCAGAAGCCTCCTCCTTGCGGGAAGGTTCAGATCGAGGGTAACGGTAAGGAGATCTTCCTCGAAAGCCTTTGCCCGGGCGACCACCTCCCCGAGCGGATCGACAACCATGCTCCTGCCGTCGAAAACCAGCTCGTCCTGTCCCCCCACCAGATTCACGTAAGCGACGAAGCAGATGTTGTCTTCAGCCCTCGCCCTCACAAAGCCCTCTCTGAAGGGGTGCTTGCCTATGTGGTAGGGGGAGGCGTTTACGTTCACTATGAGCCGGGCACCGGAGAGAGCTGTGAACCGCTCCGGACCATCCGGATACCATATGTCCTCGCATATCGAGAAACCTATCCTGTAACCGTTCACCTCTATCAGAAGGGGGGATTTCCCCTCCCTGAAATACCTTTTCTCATCGAACACGCTGTAGTTGGGGAGCCTGCTCTTGTGGTAAACCCCCACGACCTCACCCCTGTAGAGAAGGATCAGGGAGTTGAAGAGATCCCCCTCGTAGAAAGGCGCCCCGACAGCTAAGACAGCCCCGCTATCCCTCGTTTTCGACCTGAGTTCCTCCAGCGTCCTTCTGCAATCCCTGAGGAAGTCGATCCTGAGGAGAAGATCCTC
>DRNB01000193.1 GCA_011375045.1 Aquifex aeolicus | reverse complement strand
TTGCAAACTCCTTCTCCCTGACCCTCGGGTCCACCCATGCGAGGAGAAGATCCGCTATCAGATTCCCTATTATCAGCATAATGGTTCCTATGTAGAGACCTCCCATCACCAGAAAGAGATCCTTGGAGAGAACCGCGTCCAGCATGAGCATACCCATTCCGGGCCAGCCCGTTATTATCTCCACGAGAGCAGCTCCTGAGATAAGACTCGCCACCTCGTAACCCAGAAGTGTGGTAAAGGGGTTCATGGCGTTTTTGAACACGTGCTTCACAACTACACGCTCGGGAACACCCTTCGCCTTCAGCATAGTTATCATGGGGCTTTTCAGAACCTCGAGAACAGCGCTCCTCACGAGCCTCGTCAGACCCGCGAGGGAAACAAGCGCCAGCGTCATCGCCGGTATAAAGAGATGGTGCAGTACATCGAGCACCTTTCCCAGAGCGGAGAGCTGTTCGTGGTCGGGGCTCTGGATCCCTCCTATGGGGAACCACCCCGTCTTACTTGCCAGAAACAGAAAGAGGAAAGCTAAGAAGAAGCTGGGAACGGACATAAAGGAGTAAGCGTAAGCCTGTATGAGGCGGTCTATCTTTCCCCCCTCGTTAAAGGCGGCGATCATGCCCAGGGGGATCGCAAGCGTCCAGGCGATCAGAGCGGAGCTGACGGACAGGAGGAGGGTGTTGGGCACACGCTCTGCGATCAGCTCCAGGACGGGAGCGTGATACTGAAAGGAGTAGCCCAGATCGAAGAACAGAGCGGACTTCAGCCACTTGAGATACTGAATCAGGACGGGCTGATCCAGCCCGTATATTTTCCTCAGGCGCTCTATGGTTTCGGGGGAGATCTGGGGGTTCAGCTTGAGCTGATCCAGAAAGTCTCCGGGTGCAAGCTTTATTATGAAAAAGGAGATGAGCGTAACACCGATAACCGTCGGTATAGCCTGAAGAAGCCTGAGGAGAATAAACCTGAGCATTATTCAGAAGTAGTTTGCTATAAAGAACTTGGTTTCCTCAAAGTACCTCTCTATCTCCCCCCTGTGTTTCTCCTTAACATACCTCACCAGCTTGTAATCGTCCCAGTAACCTACCACGGGGAGCCAGTCGGGGATACTGTCCTTGGTGTCTATAAAATACCACAGAGCAGCCATGAAGTCCTCCCTCGCCTCCCTGCTCAGTTCGTAGTGAGGGTCCACAAGGATCCTGTAAAGGAGCTTCACGTCGAGGATCAGGTTCCTGAGGTACTCCATCGTCGGAGGGACCTTCTCCAGCTTTCTGTGGAACTCCTCCTTCAGCCTTCTGAAGTTGTTGAGGTTCTCGTAGGTTTTGTATCTTCCGAGCTTTTCCTCGAAGCTCATGTTCTAATTATATCAAAGGGATTAAATTAAGCCTTCGAAGCTATGGGAAAGACGGGAGTTGTTCTGCTGAACATGGGGGGACCCGACAGTCTGTCCGCGGTTCAGCCCTTCCTCTTCAACCTGTTCTCCGATCCGGAGATATTCCGCCTCCCCCCTCCCTTTCAGAAGCCCTTAGCCTGGCTGATATCGAGGGTCAGAGCGGTGAAAACCCGGCACTACTACGAGTTCATGGGGGGAAGATCCCCCCAGCGGGAGCAGACGGAGGAGCAGGCTCGCGAGCTTCAGAGAGTTCTGGGGGAGGGTTACAGGGTCGTTGTCGCCATGAGATACTGGCACCCCTT
>DRNB01000192.1 GCA_011375045.1 Aquifex aeolicus | reverse complement strand
CAATGTGGATAAACGTTGAATATTTATAAGTCATTCATAATTGAGAACATTTCGTATACACACAAATCCTTGATAGCCAAGCTTTTGAAACGTTAACGGGGGAAACTCTCAAGTCATTGAAAACACGAAACATTTTTGAAGCACGTAAGTTATTGAAAATTCTTGCATTCGGAAGTCGATTGTGGATAGAGGTTTGTAAGCTATTGATAAATCTGGAAATCCAAAGCTCCTATAAATAATAAAAAGAAAACATATAACACATATAACACTAAAAAATAAAAATAAAAAAATTCTTCTTTTTCTTCTTCTTCTTGCCGGAGCAGGTAGAGTTCGTTTTCGGTAAAATAGCTCTACGGTTCACTCAGGGTAAGCTGATGAGAATCCTGCTTACAGGCTGCGCCGGATTTATTGGCTGGAAGGTTGCTGAGAAACTGCTGAGGGAGGGACACGAGGTTGTAGGTGTGGATAACCTCAACGACTACTACGATCCCGCCCTCAAAAGGTGGCGCCTGTCCCAGCTCGAAGCCTACGGGAGCTTTCGCTTTTTTAGAGTGGACATAGAGAACTACGAGGCGCTCCGGGTTCTGTTTCAGCATCATTCCTTCGATGCGGTGGTAAACGAAGCGGCTCGAGCAGGTGTCAGATACTCTCTCGAGGATCCGTGGGTCTATATGAGAACGAACGCTTACGGAACCCTTAACCTTCTGGAATTGATGAGGGAGTTTGGTGTTGGTAAGATGGTTTTAGCCTCCACCTCTTCCCTTTACGCTGGTCAGGATATGCCCTTTAAAGAAGAGCTACCCGTTAACACTCCTATATCTCCCTACGCTGCTTCCAAGAAAGCTGCAGAGGTAACAGCTTACACCTATCATTACCTGTATGGGCTCGATATCTCCGTGGTCAGATACTTCACCGTTTACGGACCTGCCGGCAGACCTGACATGAGCGTTTTTCGTTTTATCTACCGTATTTTGAAGGATGAACCTGTCGAAATCTTTGGGGACGGTTCCCAGAAGAGGGACTTTACTTACATAGATGATATAGCTGAGGGAACTATCAGAGCTCTCAAGCCTGTCGGATACGAAATAATAAATCTCGGAAACAGCACACCCCATAGTCTTTCCGAAATGCTGGGTATGGTGGAGGATCTCTTAGGTAAGAAGGCTAAGGTGGTGCGGAAAGAGTTTCACAGAGCCGATCTCAGGGCAACCTGGGCTGATGTGGGTAAGGCGGAAAAGCTCCTGGGCTGGAAGCCAAGGACATCTCTCAGGGAAGGATTGGAGAAAACGGTGGAGTGGTTCAGGGAAAACTGGCGGTGGGTTCAGAGGATAAGGATCTGAACTCCTCCGGGATCAGGTTTTCTTATGGGTTTATAAGGTTTTTGAATTTTTATTTTGCTGATCCGAAACTTTAAAATAGCAGAGTTCAGACGATTTCCCTTTAGAAGGGTGTTAGTGTGGCGGTGAAGAGCGGGAGTCTGTTCTTAGAGATAGTAAACGACATCATATACCTGGTTCGCTTCGAGAACGAGGATTGCAGAACAGCCCGGATCGAATACATAAACACGAAGGTCGAGGATCTCACAGGATACGAGCCGGAGGCTTTCCTCGGGGATCCTTCCCTGTGGGTGAAGATCATCCATCCGGAGGACGTCGGGCGTGTGTTCCGGAGCGTGGTTCGTATGATAAGAAGAAAAAAGGAGGTGGTGAGGGAGTACAGGGTAAAAACAAAGCGGGGGAGCTACATCTGGGTGGAGGACAAGCTGATACCTGTAATCGAAGGGGGAAGAACCCTCGGGTTTGTGGGTATAGCCCGGGATGTAACCAGAAGGAAGGTTCTCGAAGATATATCCCTTCTTGCCTTAGAGAAGGATCCTCAGGAACTTTTCGATATCAGCGTTTACTGGATAAAAGAGGTTCTTAACGCCGATCTGGTCGCGGTTTACGAAGTTCCCAGGGGATCTCAGGAGGGGATACTGAGGGCTGGTGTTGGGATAAGGAAGGATCTTATTGGAAAGCTCAGGATTCCTCTGCGGGAGGGAACAGTTCTTTACTATACCTACACCT
>DRNB01000191.1 GCA_011375045.1 Aquifex aeolicus | reverse complement strand
ATCTATAACGTCCACACCCTCCGAGATCTTCTCCTGCTTGCGCCTGTCGAGCTCCGCAAAGAGATAGGGGGGAAGGACCCTGAGTCGCTCCGCAAACTCAAAAGCCATCGGAAACCTCCTTCAGGGGATCGAAGTATTATAACTCCACCCGCACGCTGTCCCTGCCGTCGTAAGCGGGGCTGAAGGTGGCGAGGAGGACGGACACGTCCCCGAGGTTGCGGTAGAAGTGAACCTTTCCCCTCGGCACAAGAGCCACGTCCCCCCTCCTGAGCTTCTCCCTCACGCCGTTCAGGTAAAGCTCCCCTTCACCCCTGAGCACTGTAAAGGTGAGGTCGTGGTCCCTGTGATAGTGGGGTTCCTCCGAGGTCCTCACAAAAACGAGGAGCTGGGTCATGGAGGGGGTCTCCCAGAGCTTCCGGACCTCGATCCCCTTCCGGGAGTCCAGTCCTGATGAGATAAGCTTCTCCAGATCCTCCGATCCCTCGGGCATAACGAGCTTCAAGGTGCACCTCCTTCGGTTAAAGTTTAACAGAGTCTTCGAGGCGTTCTGAAGTGTAAATTTACAGGGATATGAGGCTGGTGGTGTCCGGAGAGTGGTTCGGGGGGAAGGGTCTCTTGGAGGTCGAGGTGAGGGATCTGCTACCCCTCAGCCGGCCGGAGGATATACCCCTTCAGAGGGGCTTCCTTGTCGTGTCCTACGATCTCACGGAGGAGCTTCTGGGCGTTCCCATCAAGAGGAGCGCCTACCCCTCCCTCCTGTTCCTCAGAACCGGCGGAGTAAGGGAGCTGAGCCGGACCCCCGCCGGCGCCTTCCTGAAGCCTGAGGGGGCAACCCTCAGAGGAGAGGAGTTCAGGGAGAGGATAGGGCGGGTGAAGGACTACATAGAGAGGGGGGACGTTTACCAGATAAACCTCACCAGCGGTTTCCTCTTCTCCTTCAGGGGGGATCCCCTCGATGTGTTCCTGCGCTTCTTCTCCCGTCAGCCTGTTCCCTTCGCCTTCTTTCTGGACGCGGGGGACTTCTTCCTCATGTCGGGATCCATGGAGCTGTTCCTGAAGAAGGAGGGAAGCAGGCTGGAGAGCAGACCCATAAAGGGAACCGGCAGAGATCCGGAGGCTATCCTCTCCAGCGAGAAGGAGCGGGCGGAAAACCTGATGATCACGGACATGATGAGGAACGACATAGGGAGGGTGGCGAGGGCAGGAAGCGTCCGTGTCCGGGAGCTGTTCAGGGTGGAGCGTTACAGAACCCTCTGTCAGATGCTCTCCATCGTCGAGGGGGAGACGGAGGGGAACCTTCCCCACATACTCAGACACACCTTCCCCCCGGCTTCGGTAACCGGCGCTCCCAAGAGGAGGGCTGTGGAGATCATAGAGGAGCTCGAACCCCACCCCCGGGGCTACTACTGCGGAGCGGCGGGCTTTGTGAAGGAAAACGGAGACTTTACCCTCAGCGTTCTCATAAGGACCGCCTACGGCGGTGGAAAGCAGCTCACCTACTTCGCCGGATGCGGTATAGTCTGGGATTCGGATCCCCTCAGGGAGACGGAGGAGCTTCTGCTCAAGGTCAGGGCTTTCTACGGGGACAGGTTGCATCCTTCAGACTGAAGAACTAAAATTATCTTCGGAGCAACGATCCCCCTAAAGAGAGGTTCACATTTTTAATGGGCTTGGAGCTGATCAGAAACTTCTCCATAATAGCTCACGTAGATCACGGTAAATCGACCCTCGCGGATCGCCTTCTGGAGTTCACCGGAGCTGTAACGGAGAGGGAGAGGAGGGAACAGCTCCTCGACACCCTCGACATAGAGCGCGAGCGGGGCATAACCATAAAGATGCAGGCGGTTCGCATGCTCTACAGGGCTCAGGACGGGAAAACCTACAGGCTCCACCTGATAGACACCCCCGGGCACGTGGACTTCTCCTACGAGGTGTCCCGGGCTCTCGCCGCCTGTGAGGGTGCTCTCCTCTTAGTGGACGCAACCCAGGGCATAGAGGCGCAGACCGTCGCCAACTTCTGGAAGGCGGTCGAGCAGGATCTGGTCATAATCCCCGTGATCAACAAGATAGACCTGCCTGCCGCGGAACCCGAGAGGGTGATCAGACAGATCGAGGAGGTTCTGGGACTGCCGGAGGAGGAGGTGATCCTCGCCTCCGCGAAGGAGGGGGTGGGCGTGAGGGAGATCCTCGAAGCCATAGTGGAGCGGATCCCTCCCCCTCAGGGGAACCCGGACGGACCCCTCAAGGCTCTCATCTTCGACTCCTACTACGACCCCTACAGGGGTGCCGTTGCCTTTGTGAGGCTCTTCGACGGAGAGGTGAAACCGGGCGACAGGATAAGGCTCTTCTCCACCGGCAGGGAGTTCGAGGTAACGGAGGTCGGCGCTCAGACCCCGGAGATGACCCGGCTCGACAGGCTCTCGGCTGGGGACGTGGGCTACATCTCAGCCTCCATAAAGGACGTGAGGGACGTGAGGATCGGGGATACGATAACCTCCGCAACCAACCCCGCAAAGGAAGCAGTCCCCGGCTTCAGGCCGGCGAAACCCATGGTCTTTGCGGGTATATACCCCACGGAGGAGACCACCTTCGAGGAGCTGAGGGAAGCTCTCGAAAAGTACGCCATAAACGACTCCGCCGTCGTCTATGAGCCGGAGAGCTCGCCGGCTCTGGGGATGGGTTTCAGGGTCGGCTTCCTCGGACTGCTCCACATGGAGATAGTTCAGGAGCGTCTCGAGAGGGAGTTCGGTGTAAAAATTATTAACACTGCTCCGAATGTTATATACAGGGTGAGGAGAAAGCACACGGGTGAGGTTTTGGAGGTCAGGAACCCTTCGGAGTTCCCCGACAACCCCGGTCTTGTGGAGGAGGTGGAGGAACCCTACGTTCTGGTAACCGTCATAACCCCCAGAGACTACGTGGGGGGCATCATCCAGCTCTGTCAGGAGAAGAGGGGAGAGCAGAAGAGGTTCACCTATCTGGACGAGAACACCGTCCTCCTCGAATACGAGATGCCTCTCTCGGAGGTCATCCTCGACTTCCACGACAGGATAAAGACCCTCTCCCGGGGATACGCCTCCTACGACTACGAGCTGTCCGGTTACAGAGCCTCCGATCTGGTCAAGCTCCACATCCTCATAAACAAGAAGCCTGTCGACGCTCTCTCCTTCGTTGTTCACAGGGATAAAGCTTACAGAAGGGCGCGCCTCATCGTGGAAAAGCTCAGGGAGACAATCCCGAGACAGCTCTTCGAAATCCACATACAGGCTGCCATAGGGGGTAAGGTGATAGCCTCCGAGCGGATAAAACCCCTGAGGGCGAACGTTACCGCCAAGTGCTACGGGGGAGACGTTACCCGGAAGAAGAAGCTCCTCGAAAAGCAGAAGGAGGGCAAGAAGAGGATGAAGCGCTTTGGGAACGTCTCCCTGCCGCAGGAGGCATTTCTGAGCGTTCTTAGTGTAGAATAGGGGCGATGAGGGACAAGTATATAAACATTATACTGGTAGGTTACGGGGGGAAGAAGGCAAAGAGCTTCAGAATAAACAAGAGAACCCTCAAGTTCTTCCTGATAGGCTGCACAGCCACCCTCACGGGTCTGCTGATCTTCGCCGTAGCCACCTTCTACCAGAACCTTTCCCTGAAGACAGAGGTGTCCAAGCTCAGGGAGGAGAAGAGGAAGCTGACCGTTCTGCTCGCCAAGGAAAAGCGCAGGACCTCCTACCTCGAACAGTTCCGGGAGAAGGTGGAGGAGCTGGAGGGCAAGCTGATCACCATCGACAAGTTCCTCCGGAAGAAGGGCATAAGGAAGGTGCCGAGCGGTGTCGGCGGTGCCAGAAGCAGGATAGACATCTTCGATGTGGAGTACGTGAGCTTCCTTCAGGATGAAGCTGAAAAGGCTTACAAGTATCTCTCCCGGATACCCCTCGGACCTCCGGTGTGGGGCAGAATAACCTCCCGGTTCGGTTACAGGAGGGATCCCTTCACGGGAAGGTACGAGTTCCACGACGGAGTCGACATAAAGGCGCCGTGGGGAACACCCGTCAGAGCAACGGCTGAGGGCAAGGTGATATACGCGGGCTGGAAGGCTGGATACGGGAAAACGGTCATCATCAGACACGCTTACGGCTTCAGAACCCTTTACAGCCATCTGTCAAAGATAAAGGTGAGGGCTGGCAGGTGGGTAAAGCCGGGGGACATCATAGGCTACGTGGGATCGACGGGCAGGTCCACGGGACCCCACGTTCACTACGAGGTCTGGAGGCACTCCAGAAAGCAGAACCCTCTGAAATACATGTATGTGAGGTGGTAGCATGTTTGGCGGTAAAAAGGAGTTCAAGCCGGTGGAATCCTCGGACGTCAGCACGCTGATCGGGGAGGGCTGTATCTTCGAAGGCAACCTCAACCTCTCTACCTCAACCCGCATAGACGGAAAGGTCAAGGGCAACATAAAGAGCGAGGGGATGCTGATCATAGGTGAATCGGGGAGTGTAGAGGGAGATATCCACTGCACGGAGATCCTCATCCACGGAACGGTAACGGGGAATATAGAGGCGAAGAGAATAGAGCTGAAGAAGGGAGCTTCCCTGAACGGGGACGTCAGGGCGGAAACCTTCGTGGTGGAGGAGGGTGCCATCTACAACGGGCACTGCACCATGGGATCGGCTCCCATATCCTCCCCTTCAGCCTTCGAGCTTCCGGAATAACTCCCTCGCCTTCACGAGCAGGGTAACGAACTCGTTAGCGGGGGTGGGGACTCCAAACCTGCGTCCCAGCTCACACACAGCTCCGTTGAGGGCGTCTATCTCCGTCCTGCCTTTCTTCAGATCCGCGAGCATGGAGGCGTAGTGCGCCGCCGTGGGGGGAATGAGCTTTCCGTAAAAAGCCTCCCTGAACTCCGCGGCGGATCTCCAGAAGCTTTTTATGTTCCCGGCCTCTATAACGGCGAACACCTCATCGATGATCCTGTCCATCAGCTCCCGGGTGTGGGGGTTTTCCGCAAGCGCTCCGTAGGGAACTTCGAGGAGTGCGGAGAGGGGGTTCAGGGCGCAGTTGTATATGATCTTGTCCCACAGATAGCGGTAAACGTCCTCCTCGTGTCTTGTGGGTATTCCCGCCGAGGTGAAGAGATCCGCAAGCCTGTTCAGGACCTCCCCGCTGAGCCT
>DRNB01000190.1 GCA_011375045.1 Aquifex aeolicus | reverse complement strand
TACAGGAAGTATATAGAAAAGGACGGCGCCCTGGAGCGCCGTTTTCAGCCCGTTCTGGTGGATCCTCCCTCCGAGGAGGACACCATTCAGATCCTCTACGGTCTCAGGAGGAAGTTCGAGGAGTTCCACGGCGTCGAATACACCCCCGAGTCCATCGAAAAGGCGGTTACCCTTTCCGTCAAGTACATAACGGACAGGAACCTTCCCGACAAAGCCATAGACGTGGTGGACGAGGCGGGAGCGCTCGTGAAGCTGAAGGCGATGGACCTGCCCCCCGATCTCAAGAAGCTCGAGGAGAAGATAAAGGAGCTGGAGAGGGAAAAGGAGGAAGCGGCAAACGAGCAGGACTACGAGAAGGCGGCGAAGATAAGGGACGAGGAACTCCGCCTCAGAGCCAAGTTCGAGAACCTGAAGGCGAGATGGAAGCAGGATATGGAGCGCAACAAACCCAAGGTAACCGGCGAGGACATAGCGGAGGTGGTTTCCCGCTGGACGGGGATCCCCGTCAGAAGGGTTCACGAGAGCGACATGGAGAAGCTCCTTCACATAGAGGAGGAGCTGAAAAAAAGGGTTATAGGACAGGACGCCGCCATACAGGCGGTTGCCAGAGCCATAAGAAGATCGCGCGTTGGACTCAAGGGAAGGCACAGACCCATAGGAGTTTTCCTGTTCCTCGGACCGACGGGTGTGGGAAAGACCGAAACCGCCAAGGCGCTTGCGGAGTATCTCTTCGGAACGGAGGACGCCCTCATAAGGTTCGATATGTCCGAGTACATGGAAAAGCACACCGTCTCACGGCTGATAGGAGCTCCTCCGGGTTACGTAGGTTACGAGGAAGGCGGACAGCTCACGGAAAAGGTCAGGAGAAGACCCTACTCGGTCCTGCTCTTCGATGAGATCGAAAAAGCTCATCCGGACGTCTTCAACGTGTTCCTTCAGATATTCGACGACGGCAGACTGACCGACGGACTGGGTAGAACCATAGACTTTTCGAACACCATCATAATAATGACCTCCAACTTGGGAGCCCGCATGATCGTTCAGGGTGGTGCCATGGGTTTCGAGAAGAAGTTCGGGATGATAGACTTCGAGCAGATGAGAAAAAACGTTATGGATCAGGTGAAGAGAACCTTCAACCCCGAATTCCTGAACAGACTGGACGAGGTGATCGTTTACAGACCCCTCGACAAGAAGGACGTCGAGAGGATCCTCGCCCTTCAGGTTCAGGAGGTCAACGAGAAGCTCGAGGAGTGGAACATACGGGTTAAACTCCACAAGAGCTTCGTTGACTGGATAATAGAGCGTGAGTACAAGCCTGAGTTCGGTGCCAGGAGCCTCAAAAGAGCCCTCCAGAAGCATGTGGAGGATCTGCTCGCCGAGGAGCTTATCAGGGGAAGTCTCAGGGACGTGGATACGGTCGAGATCAGGGTGAGGAACAACAAACCTTACATAAGGTCCGCCAAGAAGAAGGAGAAGTTGGAAGCGCTCCTTAAGGAATCCTGAAACGTAGCCTTCTGATATAATAACTTCTCCGTGATCAGCTTCCCCAAGGCTTCCCTTCTCCTTCTACTCCTTCTCTGCGGACTATCCTTAGCCGAAGTTGTAAGCAGGATAGAGATAAGGGGAAACAGGTTCGTCCCCGACAACCTCATCAGGGAACTCCTCCTCACAAAGGAGGGTGGCGAGTTCTCCCTCCAGAGGGTACGAAGGGACATCAGAAGACTCTTCCGAACAGGTTTCTTTAAGAAGATAGAGGTTCACAGGTTTGAGGAGAAGGAGGGGGTCCGTCTGGTTTACGTGGTGGAGGATCTCCCCGTCATTTACAGGATAGAGTTCGAGGGGAACGAGGAGCTCAGCGACTCCGACCTTGCGGAAAAGCTGGGGGTGGAAACGGAGGTAGGTAAGATAGATGTGGACGAGCTGATAACAGGCTACACCTCGAGCCCTGCCCTCGAAGAGCGGCTGGAGATTCAGAGAAAGCTCAAGCTGGGAAGGGTTCTGTCTCAGAAGGAGATAGACACCCTCGTGAAGAGGATAAAGGAAATATACAGGGAGGAAGGCTACCCCGACGTGAAGGTTACCTACAGGATAGTCCCCAAAAAGGGTGCGTCCAAGCTCGTCTTTCACATAGACGAAGGGGAGGAGAAGTATGTGGTGGACATAATCTTCAGGGGGAACAGGTCCTTCTCCTCGGGAAAGTTAGAGGATCTCATGGAAACACAGGACAGAAACATCTTCATCCTGAGGCTCAAGCCACCCTTCAGCGAGGAGATACTGAGGGAGGATGTCAGAAAGATAAGGGACTTTTACAAGCGGGAGGGTTTTCTGGAGGTAAAGATCGATTACAGGGTCGAGCGCAGGAACGGCAGGCACGACATATACATCTTTATAGAGGAGGGACCCCGTTACCGGCTGGGGGAGGTGAGGATCGAGGGGAACACCCTCTACGCCTACCGGGAGCTTGTGGGAAACCTCCTGAAGAAGAACGAGCGGAGGGGTGGCTACTACCGGCTGGAGGTAGTCGAAGCTTTAGAGCGAAACATAAGGGATCTCTACGCGGAGATAGGCTTCGTCAATCTGCTGATCGACAGGAAGGTTGAGGTGGACGCGGAGAAAAAGGAGGTGAAGCTCACCCTGAGGGTGAGCGAGGGCAAACCCGTTTACATCAGGAAGGTGAAGATAGAGGGCAATTACGAAACGCGGGACTACGTTATAAGGAGGGAGCTTAGGGTTCAGGAGCAGGAGCTCACCGTTAAGAGGGGGCTCAGGAGATCCAGAACGAGGATCCTTAACCTCGGTTACTACGAAGACGTCCAGCTCCAGCCCTTCCCCGCGGGGAGGGACAGCTGGGATCTGCTGGTGAGGATAAGGGAGAGGTTCACAGGTCAGTTCTCCGTGGGTTTATCCTACAACGAGATCACAAAGCTCTCAGCCTTCATCTCCCTCAGAAAGGGCAACTTCCTCGGCACCGGAGACATAGTGGGTGTGTCCATCAGCTACGGTTCCCAGTATAAGGACAACTCCATCTCCTACACCGACAAGTGGTTCCTCGATATGCCCGTGGACCTGACCTGGTCCCTCTTCGACAGACGGATCGATTACGTTTCCTACACTGTAGAGAGAAGAGGTCTGAACACTACCTTTTCCCGGGAGTTCTGGGAATTCTGGCGCTGGTCCGTGGGAACGAGCTTTCAGAGGATAGACTACTCGAACATATCGGACACCGCATCGAGCTTTATAAAGAGGCAGGAGGGACGCAGAGAGTCCCGGAAGCTCATCCTCTCCCTTTCCCGGGACACCCGGGACTACTTCCTCTTTCCCACGGAAGGCTCCCAGTTTAAACTGAGCTACACGGTGGCGCTTCCCGTTCTGGGGGGAACGGAGAGGTTTCAGAGGGTTACCCTTACAGCATCCAAGTTTCTGAAGGACACTTACTTCGATACAGGTCTCGTCTTCTCCTCCAAGGGGACCCTCGGTCTTGTGGAACCCTACGGGGGTGCGGACGTTCCCCTCGATGAGAGGTTTTTCGTGGGCGGAGACTTCACCATAAGGGGATACCGCTACGGTATGGCGGGGGTGATCGACAGAAACGGGGATCCCATCGGTGCAAAGAAGCAGCTTATCCTTAACTTCGAACTCAGCTACAAGCTTCACAAGATGTTCTACATCGCCTCCTTCTTCGATACGGGACTGGGGGCGGACCGGTGGGAGGACTTCTCCCCCAGCAACTGGCGAAGCGGTTACGGAATAGGCATCCGCTTCATAACGCCTCTGGCTCCCATGCGCCTCGACTGGGCGTGGAAAACAAAGAGGGTAAAAGGGGACACCTCCCCCTACAGGTTCCACTTCGTCATAGGAGGTTTCTTCTAACAGATGGGGAAGGTTCCAAGGGTGCTGACGGTGGCTGGCTCTGACTGCAGCGGGGGTGCGGGTGTTCAGGCGGATCTCAAAACCTTTACAGCCCTCGGGGTTTACGGTATGAGCGCCATCACCGCCGTTACGGTTCAGAACACCGAAGGTGTCCTCGAGGTGCACGAGCTTCCTCCGGAGCTTGTTTACAGACAGATAGAGGCTGTGGTGGAGGACGTGGGTGTCGATGCGGTGAAGGTGGGAATGCTCTGGAAGGAGGAGGTGGTGGAGAAGGTGGCTCTGGCGGTGGAGAGGTTCGGTCTGGATAAACTGATCCTCGATCCCGTGATCGTATCCACGGACGGAACCCCGTTGATCAGAGAGGGAACTCTTGAGGTTATGAAGAAGAAACTCTTTCCCCTCACCCTCCTGCTGACCCCCAACGTTCCCGAAGCCGGTGAGCTGTGCGGTGTAGAGGTAAAAGGCATCAGGGATATGGAGGAGTGCGCCCGCCGGATACTGGACATGGGCGTGAGGGCTGTGGTGATCAAGGGAGGACACCTCGAAGGTGGGGAGGCGGTGGACCTCTTTTACGAGGGGGGAAGCGAGTTCCACTACCTTGTGGCCGAGAAGATAAAGATAGGCTGTGTGCGGGGAACGGGTTGCACCTTCTCCGCCGCTGTGGCTGCTTACGTGGCAAAGGGCTACGAACTCGTGGAGTCTGTCCGCAGGGCAAAGGAGTTCGTTCGGGAGGTTATCAGAAGGAGCCTTTCCCTCGGAAGGGGCTGTAGATCCCCCAACCACCTCTGGAGGACCGGAGGGTGCGCCGGGGACTCCTGATCTACGCAGGACTGCTTCTGATACTCCTCAGCGTTCGCTTTGCTCCCCAGCTCAGCTTCCTGCCCTACCTCTACATGATGATACCCCTGATCTTGATTCCCGAAGAGCGCCTCGGTTTCAGGAACTACAGAAGGGGGCTTCTCTACGGTTCCCTGCTCCTGCCCCTTTTTCTGATAGCTCCTCCATCCTCCTGCGGTGTGTGGGTTCTCAATCAGCTTGGCGTAGCCGTCGCCGAAGAGATCTTCTTCAGGGGTTTCCTGTTGCCCCTCTTTGGAAACCTCAGAACCTCCTTTCTCTTCTCCCTCGCCCACCTGATAAACTTCCCCACCCTGAACTCCCTCCTGGTCTTCTTCCCCTCCCTTCTGTTCGGTTTCGCCTACCTCAGAAGCGGATCGATCCTCGCTCCCGTGCTCCTTCACTTCACCGCTAATCTTTTCTACGCTTCATTTGTAGAAGAGTTCCCTCAGCTTTACCGTATCCTCCAGAGAGAGCTGACCGGGAGCTGAGGGTTCGTCCAGGGAGGCGTAAGTTATCAGCGAGCCAAACACAAAGCCGGCTATTCTGGAGACGCTCCCGATCCCTCCCATGGCTATGAGGATCTTGTGGTATTTCTCCTGAGCGCCCGTGCACAGAAGGCGTGCCACATCCTCCAGAGAGTTGGCTCTAACGGCGATCTTGGGTATCCCACCGAACCGGTGCCCCTCCCTGAGGATCTCCCTCAGAACCCAGCTCGCCGGCGTCAGCTTGAAGTTGTGGTAGGAGACGATAAGTCTGCCTCCTCCTTCTGAAACTATCCTCCTGAGCCACGGTATAAGGGGTCTCTCCCTCAGCTCTATGTCGGTGAAGTCGGAGACGGGGGCTACCCTTTCGAATATCTCCCTCCTGTTCGGGACACGCCTTCCCCCCTCCTCGGGTATCCTCACCGTTAAGATCAGCTTCAGTCCCAGATCCCTGACCTGTCTTCCCAGATCCTCCACGTGGTCCGCGTCTGTTCTCTCGAAGAGATCGACCCTCAGCTCGACGGCGTCAGCGCCCCCCTCCCTGACCCTGAGGAGTCTCTCCCTGAAGTTCCTGTCGCTGAGGGGAACGGCAATGAGCATAGGTAGATTATATCCCCACCTTCGGGAATGATATAGAATTTTTAGGAGCCATGGAGATGAGAGCTGTTCTCCAGAAGCTTTCGGAAGGGGAAAGTCTCTCGGCGGAGGAGATGTTCGCGGCGCTCACGGAGATAGTGGACGGAAACGCCACCGACGCCCAGATAGGTGCCTTCATAATGGGAACCAGGATGAAAGGGGAAACCGTGGAGGAGATAGAGGGCGCCAGCCGGTTCTTCAGGGAGAGGGCAACGAAGGTGGAGGTTTCGCATCCCTCCGAACTCGTCGACACCTGCGGAACCGGCGGGGACAGATCGGGAACCTTCAACGTTTCCACGGTAACCGCCTTCGTCCTTGCAGGCGCCGGCGTCAGGGTTGCCAAGCACGGGAACAGATCGGTTTCCTCCAAGTGCGGAAGCGCCGACTTCCTCGAGCAGGCTGGTGCCAGAATAGACCTGCCCGCGGACAAGGTCGCCTTGATGATCGAGGAGATCGGTATAGGCTTTATGTTCGCTCCCCTCTTCCACCCCGCCATGAAAAGGGTAATAGGACCCCGCAGGGAGGTGGGTGTCCGATCCATCTTCAACTTGGTGGGACCCCTTTCGAATCCCGCCGGTGCCCGCAGACAGCTTCTCGGCGTGTTTTCCCACAGGCTTGTTGACAAGCTCGCCCACGTTCTCAGCAGGCTCGGGATGATGAAAGCCTTTGTGGTTCACGGAAAGGACGGGGTGGACGAGATCTCCGTATCCGCACCCACCTTTGTGGGAGAGGTGGAGGAGGGACAGGTGAAGCTATACGAGTTCGTGCCCGAGGAGCTGGGTGTGGAGAGAAGGGAGCTCAGGGAGGTGTGTATAGACTCCCCCGAGGAGAGCTTCAGGATGGGTTTCTCCGTCCTCGAAGGGGAGGAGGGACCCCACAGGGACATGGTTCTTCTGAACGCCACCTTCGGAATACTCGCCAGCGGCAAGACCCGGGACAGGAAAACAGCCTTCGAAATGGCACGGGAAGCCATAGACAGCGGGAGGGCGAAGAGGAAGCTCGAGGAGTTCGTGGAGCTGTCCCACAAGATCTGATCGATGCTCAGGGTTGGAAAGGTAGGCTACATCAACACGCTGCCCCTCTTTTACCGCCTCAGGGGCTTTTATGTAGTCGAGGGACACCCGGCCGAGCTTGTAAAAGCCCTCAGGGCGTCGGACATAGACGCCGGCATAGTCTCCTCGGTGGAGTTTTTCCTCAATCCAGCCGATTACTGGATACTGCCCGACGTTTCCATATCCTCCCGGGGTGAGGTGAAATCCGTTCTCCTCCTGTCCACAAAACCCGTTAACCGGATAAAGAGGATCCGCATAACGTCCAGATCCCTCACGTCCCGCTACCTTCTCCTCTACATCCTGAAGGAACTTTACGGTGTGGAGGCTGAGGAGGTTACAGGAAACGAGGATGCCTTCCTCACCATAGGGGATCAGGCTCTATCCCTCAGAGAGAGCTACCCCCACGTCCTCGATCTGGGGGAGGAGTGGCACAGGGCAACGGGACTGCCCTTCGTTTTCGCCCTCTTTCTGGTCAGAAAGGACGCTCCTGCGGAGCGTGTATCCTCCCTCCATAGGGGGATAGTGAACTCCGTCGGAGCTTTCATGAGGGACCTCAGAGAGGGGAAGGTCAGGCTACCCTCCGGCGTCGATCCCTCCTACTTTACCCGCTGTATAGACTACACCTTAGGGGAGGAGCATCTGAGATCGCTCCGCAGGTTCTTTGCGTTTATGGAGAGGGAGACGGGCAAACCCGCCCCGGAGGTTATCTCTCTCTTTCGCCCCGAATGAACTCCTCGACCATCTTCTTCGCCTGCCAGTCGGGATACTGAATGGGCGGATGCTTCATCGTGTAAGCGCTTATGGAGTAGAGGGGTCCACCCACACCTCTGTCCCGTGCCAGCTTGGCACATCTGACCGCGTCTATCATGGAACCTGCGCTGTTGGGGGAGTCCTCCACATCGAGCTTTAGCTCCACATACATGGGAACGTCGCCGAAGAGCTTGCCCTCGAGTCTTATGTAGGCTATCTTCCTGTCCTTGAGCCAGGGAACCCAGTCGGAGGGTCCTATGTGGACGTTCTCCCAGCTCATTCCCCCCGGCATCAGGGAGGTAACCGCCTCGGTTTTGGACACCTTCTTTGTCTTGAGCCTTTCTCTGGCGAGCATGTTGAGAAAGTCCGTGTTCCCTCCGAAGTTAAGCTGATAGGTTCTGTCCACCCTCACACCCCTGTCGATAAACAGCTGGGTCAGCGTCCTGTGAACGATGGTCGCACCCACCTGAGATTTGATGTCGTCTCCCACCACCGGGATGCCCCTTTCCTCGAACTTCTTTGCCCATTCGGGATCTGAAACGATGAAGGTGGGCATGGCGTTTATAAAGGAAACCCCAGCCTCGAGGCAGGCTCTTGCGTAGAAGCGTGCCGCCTCTTCGGATCCCACGGGAACGTAGTTGATCAGAACGTCTGCCTGAGTTTCCCTCAGGACCCTGACCACGTCCTCCAGCTCATCCTCCTTCTCCTCAGCCAGAACGAAGGTTCTGTCCTCGGGGTAGTCCCTCATGTGGGGGGCAAAGCCGTCGAGCACCTTCCCCATCCTGACCTTTACCCCCATGTAGGGAACGTCCGGTTCAAACACCGCTGTGCAGTTCGGAGGGGCGAAAATGGCTTCGGATACGTCCCTTCCCACCTTCCTCGCGTCTATGTCCCAGGCGGCGACGATCTCGAGATCCCACGGCTTATAACCCCCCACATCTTCGTGCATGAGCCCGTTGGTGTCCACAGCTCCCTTCTTCCTGTAGTAGTAAATGCCCTGCACGAGGGAGCTCGCACAGTTCCCCACACCCACTATCGCAACCCTGACTTTTCCAGCCATTCTCTCCACCTCCTTGCGGGTGTTTGAACTCTATGTTGTTGATGTCTCTCTTATTTAAATTATATTAACATCGTCCCCCGCTTACAACCCTGTTATCATAACATTAAATCCTTTCCCGGAGGTTTAAAATGCTTCCAAGAGAAGTAGTGGATCTTATGAGGGAGCTGGTAGTATTCCCCGCCGTGGTGGGAACGGTGGACGGGGAGGGAAACGTCCACATGACCTTTGTAACCTGGCTCTATCCCCTCGATGAACGAACCCTGAGGATAGCGATCACCACCTCCTCCAGAACTTCGGAGAACATGAGGACAACGGGGAGGGTAGCTGTCCAGATATTTGCTCCCTACAAGTCCCTTACCTGCTACGGAACCGCCAAGGAAGTTGTAAACAAAATCGAAAAGATACCCTTCGACGTCTCTGTTTTCGAAATCAGGGTGGAGAGGGTCGAGAACTCCCTCTTCCCCGGTTCGACCATAACCGGCATAATACCCTTTGCCCACACGGGCAGGATAAAGGAGCTCGTGGAGCTGGACACCGCCGTTATGACGGTGCTGAGAAACAAAAGTTAAATGCTCTTCAGGGTTCTCCTGCCGAACGGCAGAACAGGTTTATACAGGGGTAGCTGGGAAAGAGAGGAAAGCCCCCTCGGCTGGAGGGTTCTTGTTCCGGAAGGAACCACGGGTGTGGTAGCGGGCGTCTCGGAGGGCACCGCCGAAGGGGAGGTTTCCTTTCCCGATGAGGCCCCCCTTCTGGGTAGCGCCCAGATCAGCGTGGTGGAGGAGGTAGCGGGGGACTACTTCCTCCCCCGGGGAAGGGTTCTCTTCGGTCTTCTTCCCTCCGTTTTCCTGTGGAAGCGCAGGAAGCTGATACGTCCGGCTCTCAGGGAAACCTCCAGCCTCGACCCCAGAAGCAGGGAGATCGTGGAGTACGTGAGGAGACGCCGGCAGGTCAGTCCGGAGGGTCTGAGGAGAAAGTTCGGCTCCGAGGTGGTAAGACTCCTTCTGCGCAAGGGTTTTCTGATAGAAGAAAACGAGTGGGTTATCCCCCGGGTGGAGGTCAGATACTACAGGCTCAAAGTCCCGCTCTCCTCAGCCCTCAGGAAAGTCAGAAGCCAGCGCAGGAGAAGGCTCATCCTCTTTCTGAGCGGGAGGGAAGGTGTCAGCGAAGAGGAGCTTCTGGAGTGGGGTTTCAGAAGGGAGGAGCTGAGGGATCTGCTCAGAAGGGGTATCCTGGAGCTGTCCCACGAACCCCCCCGATCCCTTCCCGGAAAGGAGGTGGAGGTTTCAGGGGGAAGGCTCCGGAGGGGAAGAACGCTCCTGTGGGGAAACCTTCAGGCGGTTCTCGGCGCTCTTAAGGAGCTGTGCGCCCGCAACCTGTCCGAGGGAAGATCGACGCTCCTGATAGCTCCCGAGCTGAAGGATGCGGAGAGAGCGGCGCAGGTGCTCAGGG
>DRNB01000189.1 GCA_011375045.1 Aquifex aeolicus | reverse complement strand
GAGCTGAACCTGCTCAGAAAGGAGCTTGCTCAGCTGGAGTCGGTAACGGAGGAGAGCCTCCGGAACCTCAGGAGCAGGATAGAAAGGCTCCAGAAGGAGATAGAGCACCTCCGGGGGGAGGTGGAAAGGGAGAAGGAGGTTCTGAGGAAGGCGGAGGAGAGGGACCGGACGGAGGAGGAGCTCCGGCAGGCTCAGGAGAAGCTGAGGGAGGCAGAAGCCGAGATCGAAAGGCTCGGAGATCTGGAGGAGAGGATAAGGCTCGCTCGCAGGATACTACCCTTCCTGCCCTACCTTCAGCGCCTCGAGGAGGTGGAGGAGGAGCTGAGGGAGGTGCGCCTGACCAGAGAGAGGATCCTGAAGGACCGGCTGAAGCTGGAGGGGGAGATGGCGAACATAGAGGAGGAGCTCAGAAGAGCCGAGAGGGAGCATGCCCGGCTCCCCCTTCTTAGAGAGGAGCTTCAGCAGACGCTTTTAGAGCTGGACAGGCTCTCCCGGGCGGTGGAGGAGGAGCGCAGGCTCAGGAAGCTTGAGGAGGAGGCTGAAACGAAGAAGCGCCTCCTCTCGGAGAAAAGGAAGCTTCTGGAGGAATGCGAGAGCAGGCTCAGGAAGGGGGAGGAGGTTCTGAAAGCCACGGAGAAGGAGCTGGAGGAGCTTGCCTACGACGAGGAGGCTTACCTGCGGCTGATGAGGGAAAGCGCAAGGAGGGAAACCCTTCTGGAGAAGAGGAGGAAGCTCGAGGAGGTGGAGAGGAAGCTGGAGGAGCTGAGGAGAAAACAGGAGATCCTCGCCGAGAAGTCCGACGAACTCAAAGAGAAGGAGAAGGAGCTGAGGGAGAAGAGCCTCCTCCTTTATGCCCACCTCATAAGGGAGGAGCTGGAGGAGGGGGACAGCTGTCCCGTGTGCGGGGGTGTTTACAGGAAGAGGGAGAGCCCTCCCGAGGCGGAATCCGTCGAGAGGCTCCGGAGGGAGCTGGAGGAGCTGAGGGAGGAGATCGAAGACGTGGGGAGGGAGCTTTCTGAGGTGTCCGCAAGGATCGAGGCTCTCGCCGGGGAGAGGAAAAACCTTTCCTCGGAGCTGGAGGAAGGGAGGGAGCTTCTGGAGTCCGACCTCCCCCGCAGGCTGGCGGAGATGGAGGAAAAGAGAAAGAGGAAAAGGGAGATAGAGAGCAGGCTTGAAAAATACAGAACCGCCTACACGGAGCTACTTCAGAGAAGGGACGCCCTTCTTGCCCAGATCGGAAAGCTCGAGGCGGAGGCATCTTCCCTCGAGAAGATGATGGCGGAGAAGAGGGAGCTCCTCTCGGAGCTTGCTAAGGACACCCGCAGACTTCCCGAGGCGCTCAGGTCCCTCAGGGTTAAAGCCTCGGATCTGGAAGCCCACATAAAGAAGGTGGAGAGGGAATGGGAGCGGGTCAGATCCTACAGGGAAGATCTGCTGAGGAAGCTGTCCACCCTTAAGGCTAAGCTGGAGGAGGCGGAGGAGCTTGTAAGACGCCTCGAAAGACAGAGGAGGGAAAACGTCAGGAAGCTCGCCCCCCTCTTCGAGGAGGTGGGGGACTACGAAAGGATAAGGTCAGCCTCCCTGAGCGAGGAGGAGATCAGAAGGTTAGAGGATAAGCTCTCCCGGCTCCAGAGGGAGAGGGAGCTGGCTCGGGAAAGGGTAAGCGCCCTCGGCGAAAGACTCGCCTCCCTCTCGGACGTGCCACCAACCCCTCAGCTGTCCGCCCGGCTCGCCGAAAGGGAAGCGGAGCTGGAAAAAGCCCTGCGGGATCTCGGGGAATCCAGAGCGGAGCTGAGGCAGTCCGAGGAGCTTCTCCGCAGAAAAGAGACCATGAAGAGGAGGATCGAAGAGCTGGAACGCTCCCTGAGCGTTTACGGAAAGCTGAGGGAGGATCTGAAGAGCGACAGACTTCAGGACTTCGCCGCCACGCTGATGCTGAAGCGCATAGTAGAGAGGAGCAGCGGTTACCTGCTGGACTTCAGCGGAACCTACGAGTTCGATCTCAACGCCAAGGGTGATCTTGTGGTTATAGACAGAACGCAGGGTGCGGAGCGGGACGTCAAGAGCCTGAGCGGAGGGGAAACCTTCTTGGCGAGCCTATCCCTCGCCCTCGGCGTCAGCGATATGCTGTCCTCCACCGCCCGGCTGGAGAGCCTCTTTATAGACGAAGGCTTCGGCTCGCTCGACGAGGAGACCCGGGAGAGGGTCAGCGATATTCTCGAGTTGGTAAGGCAGAGGATCGACAGGATGGTGGGGATCATCTCCCACATACCCGAGCTTGCGGAGAGGTTTCACCAGCGGGTGGTTGTCAGAAAACACGGGGAGTATTCCACGGTGGAGGTTATTGCCTGAGGTTCAGCCTCCGAGCTCCCTTACCGCGGAGTTCAGAGCCTCGAGGAAGAGATCGTTCTCCTCCTCCCTGCCCACGCTCACCCTCAGACACCTCTCGAGCCGTGGCAGGTGGGATACGTTCCTCACGAGGACGCCCCTTCTGAGCAGAGCGGCGTGAAGCTCTCCGGCGGGGAAGGGGGTTCTGAAGAGCAGGAAGTTGGCGGAGCTCGGGAAGACCTCCACTCCTTCGATGGAGGAAAGCTCCCTCCGGAGGCGCTCCCTCTCGGATACAACCCTCTCCACAGCCTCCTCTATAAAGTCCCTTCCCTCCGTCAGCACGAGCCTCGCTATGACCTGAGAGGGGTAGCTTACGTTGAAGGGAAGACGTATCTTCTCCAGCTCCCTGACAAGCTCCTCTCTGGCTATGAGCACCCCCACCCTGAGACCGGCGAGTCCTATCTTGGAAAGCGTCCTGAGAACAACGGTATCCTCCCTTCTGAGAGCCTCTTCCAGAAAGCTCTTTCGGGAGTAGTGGTAGTAAGCTTCGTCCACCACCGTCAGGAGACCCTCCTCCCTCAGAGCTCTGATCTTCTCCTCCGAAAAGAGGTTCCCCGTGGGGTTGTTGGGGTAGGAAAAGTAAGCCAGAGCAGCCCCTTCCTCCCTCAGACGCCTCAGACTCTCCTGAAGATCGATATCGAAGTCCTCCCCCAGAGGAACGGCTACCTTTGGTCTTCCGAAGACGTCCGCGGAGATCTCATACATGGGGAAGGTCGGGACGGGTATGTAAACCCCCTGATCCAGCTCCCCGACCGCCACGGACAGGTAGTAAACGAGCTCGTCCGAGCCGTTGCCGAGGAGGAGGTTCTCCTCCCCCACACCGAAGAAGTCCGCCAGAACAGCCTTCAGCTCCCCGCAGGTGGGGTCAGGGTATCTGTGAAGGGGTATCCTCCCTGCTTCCTCTCCTATCCTGCGCTTCAGCTCCCGGGGCAGATCGTAGGGGAGCTCGTTCGAGGAGAGCCTGACCCGCGCCTCAGAGGTCTCGGTCTCATAGGCGCGCAGGGAGCGGAGTCTTGCGGAGAGCATAAAACCTCAGCCCTGAGCCTCCGCCTCTTCCTTCTCCTCCTTTTCCTCCTCTTCGGACTTCCTGAGGTAAAGCTCCAGCTCCGCTACGGTCGACTCCTGAAGCTTGTCCTCGAGAATACCCTTTATCAGCCTGTTAAGTCTCTTTTCATCTCCCATTGCTATGCCGCTCAGAACAAGATACAGCCTCTTTGGAAGAGAGAGTGAGACCCTTTTATATCTGGGACCTCCTCTTTTCCTGCCCTTTCTTGCCATCTTTTTTACCTCCCGTTTCCTTGCTTACATTATAATTTTAACACCTTATTTAGAATTTTTCAAACTTTTTATTGAAGTCTATGGCGTGGTTCATCAGCTCACAGTAAACTCTGAAAGGGGTGAGTATGACCTCGAGGCGCCTGTCTCCCTCCACACAGCAGGCTTCCAGGAGGATATCCCTCAGAAGAGCGAGTTTTGTATTTATGGTTTCGATCAGATTGAGGCGCTCTATCTCCCTTCCCACCTCCTCGGGAATACCCGAGAGAAAGGTTATGTCGAAGTTAAACACCTCGTACTCGTCGTAAACGCTGTCCAGAACCTCATCGAGCTTGAGGAGGAAGAGCTCCTCCACCTTCAAAAGGAAGTCCCTGATCTTACCCGACTCCTCCTCGGGAAGGAGGGAGTCTCCCAGAACCTTTGTTTCCTCTATGTCCGCCCTTATCTCAGCCCTCACGCCGGTCAGCAGATCGATGGTAAACCGGAGGATCCTGTCGTAAACGAGGACCCTTTCAAGGATCTTTATTTTTTCCATATCTCACCTCTGTGAGATCTTCGATATGAATTATACCCTTTTCCCTCAGATACTCCCTGAACTCCTCGAAAACCAAAAACCCCTGAGATCTTAGAAGCTGTCCTATTCTGGTGCTGATTCTCTCCCCCTTGGGATCGAGATCGCAGAGCAGAACAACTCCCTCCGCTCTTTCCTCGAGGAGGTCCACCACGTCGGCGAATCTCTTTCCGGACAGAGTTATAACGTTACGAACTCCGAAGCGCTTTAGAGCCTGAGCGTCCCTCCTGCCCTCCACGAGAACAGGGTAGGTTTCGGACACCTCCCTGAGCTTCCTGAACCACTCGGAGAGATCCTTAAAGGACACCGCCCGTCAGCTCCATCACGTGGGTCATATCCTTATCCCCCCTGCCCGAGAGGTTCACCACCACGACTTTATCCCTCCCCAGCTCCCGGGCGATCTCCACCGCCTTGATGAGAGCGTGAGCGGACTCGAGAGCGGGGATGATGCCCTCGGTTTCCGCTAAAAGCCTGAAGCCTTCGAGAGCCTCCCTGTCGGTAGCCCAGAGGTACTCCGCCCTGCCCGTATCCCTGAGCCAGGCGTGTTCCGGACCCACCCCCGGGTAGTCGAGACCCGCGGATACAGAGTGGGTAGGGAGGATCTGCCCCTCCTCATCCTGAAGGAAGTAGCTCTTCATACCGTGAAGAACGCCCGTGGTGCCTCCCGTTATGGAGGCGGCGTGTCTGCCCGTTTCCAGACCTTCACCCCCCGCCTCGACACCGATCAGCCTCACCTCCCTGTCCTTTAAAAACTCCCAGAATATCCCTATGGCGTTCGAACCCCCTCCGACGCAGGCAACCACCGCGTCCGGCAGCCTTCCCTCCCTTTCGAGGATCTGCTCCTTAGTTTCTCTTCCTATGACGCTCTGAAAGTCCCTGACGATCATCGGGAAGGGATGGGGACCCACCACCGACCCTATGACGTAGTGGGTCGTTTCCACGTTCGTAACCCAGTCCCTCAGCGCTTCGTTTATGGCGTCCTTGAGCGTTCTGCTCCCGCTTTTGACTATCCTGACCTCGGCACCCAGAAGCTTCATCCTGAAGACGTTTAGGCTCTGACGCCGGGCGTCCTCCTCCCCCATGTAAACCACGCACTCCAAACCCAGCAGAGCGCAGGCGGTCGCCGTGGCAACACCGTGCTGGCCGGCTCCCGTCTCGGCTATTATCCTCCTCTTCCCCATCCTCCTCGCCAGCAGCACCTGACCAAGGGTGTTGTTTATCTTGTGAGCGCCCGTGTGGAGCAGATCCTCCCTTTTGAGGTAGATCCTCGCCCCGCCGGCGCGCCTGCTCAGGTTCTGCGCAAAGTAGAGGGGTGTGGGTCTCCCCGCGTAGTTCCTGAGGAGCTGTTCCAGCTCCTCCCTGAAGGTTACATCCTCCTTTATCTTCAGATAGCTCCTCTCGAGCTCCTCGAGAGCGAACATGAGCGTCTCGGGGACAAACCTGCCCCCGAAGCTTCCGAAGTATCCCCTTTCGTCAGGCAGCATCCCATTAATTATAAAGAACCTCCGAAAGCTGACCAGAGGGGTCTTTTAATTTATACTTTTTAGATCTATGCTATCCTCTTAAGGGGTTTTAGCCATGAGAGAGATACTTGTTACAGACGTTTCTCTGAGGGACGGTGTCCAGAGCCTTCTGGCTACCCGGGTCAGAACCGAGGACATGCTCGAAACCCTCGAACTCCTCGACAGGTGCGGTTTCTGGTCCCTCGAGGTCTGGGGGGGTGCCACCTTCGACGTCTGCCTCAGATACCTGAAGGAGGATCCCTGGGAGAGACTCAGGAAGTTCAAGGAGGTTGCCCGCAACACGCGTCTCGAAATGCTCCTGAGGGGACAGAACGTCGTGGGTTACAGACACTACGCGGACGACGTGGTAGAGGAGTTCGTCAGAAAAGCCTACGACAACGGTATAGAGGTTTTCAGGATCTTCGACGCCCTCAACGACACCCGGAACATGCGCAAGTCCATAGAGACCGCAAAGAAGGTGGGTGCGCTGGTCAAGGGGGTGCTCTCCTACGCCATAAGTCCGGTCCACACGGTCGACTACTACGTTAAGGTGGCGGGTGAACTCATAGACATGGGGGTGGACATCCTCTCCATAAAGGATCAGGCGGGACTTCTGTCCCCCAAGAGCGCCTACGATCTCGTGTCCGCCCTCAAATCTGAATACCCCGACTACCCCGTCCACCTCCACACCCAGACGACCGCTGATCTGGCTGAGATGGCACAGCTCAAGGGTGTGGAGGCTGGCGCCGACATGATAGACACCGCCTTTTACTCCCTCTCCTGTCAAACCTCCCACCCTCCGGGTGAAACGATGATATACGTCCTTCAGGAGTTCGGCTACAGGGTAAAGGTGGACACGGAGCTCTACAAGAAGGCGGGGGACCTCTTCAGGGAGGTCAGAGCCAGATACAGAAAGTTCGACGTTCTCCCCCCCTATCCCGACGTGGGGGTGCTGATCCACCAGATCCCCGGAGGGATGATCACAAACTTCATAAACCAGCTCCGGGAGCAGAACCTCGAGAACAAGCTGGAGGAGGTTCTGGAGGAGGTTACGAGGGTAAGGGAGGATCTCGGCTACCCGCCCCTCGTTACGCCCACCAGTCAGATCGTGGGAACGCAGGCTTTCATGAACGTGCTCCACGGGGAGCGCTACAAGGTGGTTACAAAGGAGACAAAGGATTACGTCAAGGGACTCTACGGCAGACCCCCCGCACCGGTCAGGGAGGAGGTTCTCAGAAAGATACTCGGCGATGAGGAACCCATATACGACAGGAGACCCGCGGATCTGCTCGAACCCGAACTCGAAAAGGTCAGGGAGGAAGCCCTCTCCGCAGGTGCGAGGAGCGAGGAGGACGTTCTCTCTTACGCCCTCTTTCCGGTTGTAGCCAAAGAGTTCTTCGAGTGGAGGGAGAAGGTCGAAAAGGGAGAGGTTCCTCCGTCCCCCGTCGAGGAGATAGAGGAGCAACCCTGTCCCGAGAGAGCGCCCGTCGAGTTCAACATAACGGTTCACGGAGAGCAGTACCACGTTCAGATAGCCGGCAGGGGTGAGGAGGCTGCGGGTGGAAAGACCTTCTTCATAAGACTGGACGGCCGCCTGGAGGAGGTCGTCCTTCAGCCCGTCAGGGAGGTGGAGGTGAGGGGAGGAGGCTACGAGATCTCCGAGGGTGCACCCGTGGCACCCAAGAGACCGAAGCCCAGGGACGTGGGGGACATCACCTCACCCATATCCGGAAAGGTTGTGAACATCAAGGTCAGCGTTGGTCAGGAGGTAAAGGAAGGGGACGTCCTCCTCATCGTGGAGGCGATGAAGATGGAGAACGAGATCCACAGTCCCATCGACGGCGTGGTGGAGGAGATATTCGTTCAGGTCGGGGAGAGCGTGAACCCCGATGAGGTGCTGATCCGCATAAACCCCCGTATGAGATGATACGGCTGGCTATTCCAAGAGGGAGGCTCTTTTCCGAAAGCGTCGATCTCCTTCACTCGAAGGGAATACTGAAGGAGCGGATCGAAGAGGGGAGGAGGCTGACGGTGGAAGTGGGGGGGATCGTTCTGCTTCTGGTAAAGCCCTTCGACGTTCCCGTGTACGTGGAAAACGGAACCGCCGACCTCGGCGTGTGTGGTCTCGACGTCTTCATGGAGAAGGAACCCGACGTTTACAGGTTTCTGGATCTGGGTATAGGTTCCTGCAGGATCTCCGTGGCGGGGAGACCCGAGAGCGAGGAGAAGTACTACAGAAGCTCCCACATAAAGATAGCCACCAAGTATCCGCGGATAACCCGGCGCTTCTTTTCCCGGCGGGGTGTAAAGGTGGATCTGCTTAACCTCAGCGGTTCGGTGGAGCTGGCGCCCCTGCTGGGTCTCTCGGACTTCATCGTCGATCTGGTTCAGACGGGAAGAACTCTGAGGGAAAACGGTCTTGTGGAGATCGAGGAGATAGACCGCTCGACAGCGTGGCTCATATGCAACCGCTCCAGCTTCAGAAACAGGAGGGAGGAGATCCTCGAGATCCTCAGGACGCTGAGTGCGTTCGGGCGAGGCTCACAAACTCGTTGAAGAGGTAGTAGGAGTCGTGGGGACCCGGTGAGTTCTCGGGGTGATACTGGACCGCAAACAGGGGAAGCTCCCTGTGTCTTATCCCCTCCACCGTCTCGTCCAAAAGGTTCATGTGGGTGATCTCCACCTCGGGGGGTAGGGTTTCCGGATCTATGGCGAAGTTGTGGTTCTGAGCCGTTATCTCCACCTTTCCGGTTCTCAGATCCTTTACCGGATGGTTCCCTCCGTGGTGTCCGAACTTCAGCTTGTAGGTGCGGGCGCCGAGGGCGAGACCTATTATCTGACACCCGAGGCATATACCGAGGATGGGTATCCTGCCCATGAACTCCCTCACAAGCCTGATCCCCGTTACCACCCTCTCCGGATCCCCCGGTCCGTTGGAGAGGAACAGAGCGGAGGGTTTCTCCCTCTCGATGAAGTCCCTCGCCATGGAGGGTGGCACCACGGCGACCCTCGCCCCTTCAGAGGTCAGCCTCCTGAGGATGTTTCTCTTCACCCCGAAGTCGACAACGGCGACGAGGGGTCCTTCTGCCTCTTTTCGGGGGTAACCCTCTCCGAGAACCCAGTCTCCCCGATCCCAGCCGTAGGGACGATCGGTCGCCACCTTATCGACCAGATCCAGCTCGGATATGTCCGGCACATTTCTGACCCTTTCAAAAACCCTCCGGGGGTTAAGATCCTCTGTGGTTATTATCCCCCTGATAACTCCTCTCTCCCTTATCTTCTTG
>DRNB01000188.1 GCA_011375045.1 Aquifex aeolicus | reverse complement strand
TTGGAGAAAGGAAAGCTGGTGGAGGAGGTTCTCTTCTCCCTCCGGAAGGATCTGGAGCTTCTCTACGATGAGGTCGACGGAGGCTTCTTCAACTTCTACGACAGAACCCGCGCCTTCGACTTTTACTTCGAAACCTCCAAGTCCCTGAGCGTGAACGCCCTCATGCTCACAGCCCTCCTCAGAGCCTACGAGACCACGGCGGATCCCCTCTTTCTGGAGAAGGCTCTCGGAACGTATCGCTACCTGCGAAAGGTTCTCTACCACCGGGAGAGCGGATGCTTTCTGAACGCTCAGATCTCGGATCCCTCCTACTACGTCCTGCCTCCCCCCAAGAGGAAGCTCAGGACACCGCCTCCCCCCGACACCGCCCTGATAGTGGAGTACAACGCAAAAGCCATCTACGCCCTCCTGGAACTCCACAGGTTTCTGGGTGATGAGGAGATCCTGAAAACAGCTTCGAGGTGTCTGAAGTTCATAGAAACCCGCCTCAGAGGGGAGGAGGGGATTTACAGATACTACGATGTGGAGAGCGGGAGCAGGGGGGTTCTGAACTTCGAAAGGGACGTCGCCTTTCTGAGCCTCGCCCTCCTCAGGATGGGAAGGGAAAGGGAGGCTCTTGAGCTCCTTGAATCGGCGGAAGGCTGGGAGGATCCGGTGGCGCGGGGAACCGCCCTCTTTGTCCTCTCCCGGCTCGACAGGAGGAAGGCGCTCCGGCTCCTGAAGGGAACGAGGGTAAACCTCCACTACCAGAATCCGGACGATCTCGTTTTCCTCCTCAAGGCTTTAGAGAGGCTGGTGAACGGTTGAAATCTACCTTCAGTTCCCGTAAATTAGTTGGGGATCATGGGGATCAGAAAGGAGGACGTGGTAGCCAGAAGCGTGAAGATAGAGGTGGTCGGTGAGGTGGAGAGGTGCCACACCGCCGAGGATTCCAAGTTTTATTGTCTGCCTGTGGAGATCCACTTCGACAACGGTGAGGTGAGGAGATACCTCCTCAAGTCCCACAACGAACCCAAGGGGATCGAAAACTTCCTTGGAAACAAGAAAGGGGTGAAGGACAGACTCGAAAAGAGCTTCGTCCTCCTCAGGGACGGGGATATAAGGATCGTCTATACAGCTAAGGCGGACTGAATGTCCTTCTCTATCTGCTCCCTCAGCTCCTCCACTCCGGAAAACTTCCTTTCCTCCCTGAGGAATCTGAGGAACTCCACCTTTATCTTCCTGCCCCTGAGATCCCCCTTAAAGCCCGGGATGTGAACCTCTAAGAGCCTCCTCCGCCTTCCGAAGGTGGGTCTCCGCCCGAAGTTCGCCACCCCCCTGTAGCGCTCCTCCACAAGCACCGCGTAAACCCCTTCCTTCAGACACAGGTTCTCCGTGTCTCCCAGATTGGCTGTGGGAAAGCCGATCAGCGATCCCCTGCCGTCGCCCGGAACGACCTCCCTCCTCACCCAGTATCTTCTTCCCAGAAACTCCGCGGCGCTCTCGAGTCTGCCCTCGCTCAGAAGACGTCTTATCAGGGTGCTGCTGATCACATGACTGTTCTTTCTGTAAGGCTCGGCGGTCTCGACCTCGAAGCCCAGCTCCCCGCCCACCTCCTTGGCAAGCTCCACCTCCCCCTCACGTCTGTATCCAAAGCGCCAGTCGTAGCCCACCAGCAGGAACCTGCACCTCAGCCTTCTGTGG
>DRNB01000187.1 GCA_011375045.1 Aquifex aeolicus | reverse complement strand
TGTGCCGTCGGGACCTGCGGACACTGCCAGTTCGGTTACACCTTCGTCTGCAGGGACGGTCCCGTCTTCAGCTACAGCAGGATTCAGCCTCTCCTCGGCGTCAGGGAACTCTGATGACCTCGAGGAAGTGGGAGGCACAGGATATACAGGGGTCGTGGTTTCTCACAAGCTTCTCCGCAATTCTCTGAACGTCGTCGTCTCCGAAGCGCTTCAGACCCTCGAGCACGTCCTCCTCCATGATTCCCTGATTCTGGGCTGTGGGAGGAACTATGTTTACAAACTCGACGATCCCCTTCCCGTTTACCCTGTACCTGTGGTAGAGGATTCCTCTGGGCGCCTCCGTTACACCCACCCCCTCCCCTGCCCTGGGACTGTAACCGACCGACGCCTCACCTGCCTCGTATCGCCTCAGCAACCTCAGGCTCTCCCTCAGAGCGAAGACAACCTCCACAGCTCTGACTATCAGGCTCTTGAAGGGATTTTTCAGGGGCATGTGCGCCTTCAGAACCTCCTGGAGGTCCTCCGGCAGGAGTTCGAAGTTGTTGTTGATTCTGGCAAGCGCGCCCGTCAGATAGAAACCCCCTCCCCTGAGACGGGAGTAGAGGGCTGTAGAGTGAGGTTCCTGAAACTCCTCGAATCTGACCTCGAACTCCTCCTGGGATACGCTCCAGCCGGCGGAGGAAACGATCCTCCCCTCCATGAGGGGGTAGGAGTCAGCCCCCCCAAGAGACACGAACTCGTAGTCCCTTTCGAAGTCCGGAAAGGGGAAGGAGAGAACTTCCCTGAGGAAAGCCTCGGCAACGGGAAGCGTCTCCTCTATCTCCTTCAGGAGGTTTTCCATCATCCTCGGAGAGGGAAGTCTGTAAAAGCCTCCCACCTTAACGTTGACGGGGTGGATGTGCCTCCCCCCGATGACCTCCAGAATTCTGTTCCCCGCTCTTCTGATCCTGAGAGCTGTTTCAAGCACATCCCTGCGCTCCCGGCTCACCTCGAGGAAGCTTTCCCTTCCCAGAAAATCCGGAAGGTGCATAAAGAACATGTGGGCGCTGTGGCTCGATATCCACTCCCCGCAGTAAAGGACCCTGCGCAGATCCTTTATGGGCTGGGGTATCTCCAGCCCCAGTATTCTCTCGAAGGCAACCACCGCGCTCATCTGATAGGCTACAGGGCAGAGTCCGCACACCCTCGCGACCGTGTCGATGACCTGATCCATTGTCTTTCCCTTCAGGATGGCTTCGAAGAAGCGGGGTGCCTCGAAGATCTCCAACCTGACCCTCTCCGGCTTTCCGTTCCTGAGGGTCAGATACAGCCTTCCCAGTCCCTCAACCCGCGTCAGCGGGTTTATTCTGACCTCCTTCAAGACCCTCCTCCAGAAGCCTTCTGAACTCCGGCGCGTAGGCGTTTTCGTTGCGGAACATGCCCACGATCTCCTCCCTGCTCACACCCAGATGCTCGAACCAGTCCGTCAGCGATTTGAGGTTGGGGTTCCTGCAGGGACCAAAGCACCCGTAACATCCCCTGCCCACCGCCGGACAGAGGGCTCCGCAGCCGGCTCTGACCACGGGACCCAGGCAGGGGATCCCGTAAGCGTCCATTACACAGATGTTGCCCCTCAGCTTGCACTCCATACACAGGGGATGGTCGGGTATCCGGGGCTTCTTGTTGTAAAGATAGGAGACTACAAAGTTTTCGAAGAGCTTCGGGTTTATAGGGCATCCGTATATTTCATAGTCCACGGGAACAACCTCCCCTGCGGGAAGCGAGCGGGAAAGTATCCTCAGGTGTTCGGGCTCGGGGTAGATCCTCAGATAGTCCTCCTCTGTCATGAAGTTCCTCAGTGCCTGTATTCCTCCGGAGGTTGCGCAGGCTCCGATGCTGACCAGAACCTCAGCCTTCTCTCTGACCTTTTTTAGAAACTCCTCCTCTTCCGGTGTGGAAACGGAACCCTCGACGAAGGCGATCTCCACCCGGGGAGGGTCCTTGGTGTCTGTGCCCAGGAGCCAGTAAGCTATCTCACACAGATCCCAGAGGGAGGGGAGATCCATAAGGACCGTCTGACACCCGTCGCAGGAGGAGAGTTTGAAGATTCCTATCTTCAGTTTTCTCTTCAAGGGCACCCCCTTAATTCAAGTATAGCTCTGTCTGTTCTTCAGGAAATCCCTCATCCTCCTTACTCCTTCCTCGAGCTCCTTCACGTCCCTTGTGTAGGCGAGTCTTATGAACCTGTCGGTTCTGTTTTTCCCAAAGTCCACTCCGGGCGTAACAGCCACCCGGGCTTCCCTCAGAAGCTCGAGGGCAAAGCTGTAAGAGTCCTCCGAGTACCGGCCGATGTCAGCCCATATGTAGAAGGCTCCCTGAGGTCTGACGGGTATGCGAAAGAGGTCCTTCACACCCCTGTAGAGCACATCCCGCCGGTGAGCGAAGGTTGCCCGCACCTTCTCGAGATAATCCCAGTCGAAGGCTTCGAGGGCTGCAAACTGACTGAGGGTAGGGGCGGATATAAAAACGTTCTGGATAACAACTTCGGCGCTTCTGACCAGGTCCGGAGGCAGTATCATCCAGCCGATCCTGAAGCCGGGCATGCAGAAGGATTTGGAGAACCCGTTTACAACCACCGCCCTGTCGGTGAACTCGAGGACGCTTCGCTCCCTGCCCTCATAGACGAGACCGTGGTATATTTCGTCCGATATCAGGTACACCCCCTCCCGTTCGCAGAACTCGGCGAGTTCCTTCAGGGTTTCCTCCCTGTAGAGGTTCCCAACCGGATTGGAGGGGGAGGAAATGTGAACAGCTCTGATCTTTTTCCCCCTGAGCATCTCCGCTCTTACTTCGTAACCGGTATCCTCGGAGATGGGTATGAACTCAGGTTCCGCCCCGAGGAGGTAGGCGAAGTTTCTGTAGCAGGGATAGGAGGGATCACCGAGGGCTATCCTGTCCCCCGGATCGAGGATCACCGCGTAGGCTACGAGGAAGGCTCCGGAGGTTCCGGGGGTTACCGCCACCCTGTCCGGAGAGAT
>DRNB01000186.1 GCA_011375045.1 Aquifex aeolicus | reverse complement strand
GACGCTCCTTGAAGGTGTTTCCCCTCTCGAGAACCCTGAGAACCTCCCTGTATCTTCCCGCGTTGTAGAGGGTCAGCGCCCTGTGGTAGGGGTCGTCGAAGAAACGGTGCGCCTTCAACCACTCCCCTCTCCTGAAGAGGAGCCAACCCATGTACTCCCTGTAGAGGTCCGGATACTCGCCCTCTATCTTTCCGAGGATCCCCTCCATCTCCCCGTCCCTGCCCAGCCAGTAGAGGGTTTCGAGAAGCCAGAGGTAGTAATCCCTGTCCCTTTCCTCCACAAGACGGAGGGATCTGTAGGCTCTTCGGTAATCCCCGTCCCTGATCGCAGCCCAGGCGGCGAGGAGGTGGTCTCCGGATCTGGTCAGCTCCAGATAAGCGACCTTGTATCTTCCCGCGTTGTAGGAGAGTATCCCCGAACTGCGAAGGGTTTTCACGTCTCCCGTTAGTCTGTAGGCGATCTTGGAGTAGAGGAGGTTCTCCCGGGAGAGGAGGAGGTGAAGGTTTCTGGACAGATCGGGTCTGCTGGTTTCGAGAAGGGAGGCGAGTCTGTAAGTCTCCTCCCTGTTTCCCTCCCTGTAGGCGACTACCCCTAAATAGTAAAGAGCCACGCTCCTGTATCTGCTGAGGGGCCCGGCGTGCTTCTGGAGCAACCTCCGAGCCTGCTGAAGCTCTCCCCTACGGAGGAGAAGGATCGCCCTTCTTATCTCGGTGCTCTCGGGATACTCTTCGTTTACCCTTCCCTCAGCAAAATCCTTCACATAGGAGCAGTAAGCTCTGAAGACCGCTCCCTCGCAGTCGGGGGTGGATACCCTGTTCTCCTTCTTTATCTCGTAAACGACCCTCCAGAGGGAGGGTTTATCGACCTGCGCCGGCTCCCCTTCGAGTTTGAACCTCAGGGCGTAGAGAGCTGAGCAGGCGGCTTCCCTGTAAGGGTGCGGGGCTGAGCAGGAGCTTTCGAAGAACCTCAGCGCGGAGCGCTCCCTTCCTGTCCGGGCGTATATGAGTCCGAGGATGTACTCCGACTGGGGCAGAAAGGCGGAGTTCTGGAGGGAGAGCACGTCGAGGAGTCTGCTCTCGGCTCTCCTCAGATCCCCCCTCAGATAGTATCTGATCCCCGCCCTGTAGTAAGCCCGATCCCTGGGTTCACCGCAGGCGCTTCCTGCCCTGAGGGGTTCGGGTGTAACCTCTTCGATGTAGGCGGGGGGTTCGAGAAGCTCTCCGGAGAGATCGTAGTAGGTGGTTCTGTCCTTCAGCTCGATGCGCTCGGGGGGCAGGAGGCGGGGTTTTTCCTCCAGAACCTTTCCGACGATCTTCACCTCCAGGCTTATGCTTTCACTCAGCGTGCTTCCGAAGGCGAAAACCGCCGCTCCCAGAAGAGCACTAAAGAGCTTTGTGGGCTTCCACATAAAGATCTCCCAGATGGCAGGTTACGTTCAAACGCTGGAGGACGTTGCGCTCTTCCTCCACGAGGACAACCGAGTAGGAGGCGTTGTCGCAGCCGAAGCTCCAGAACCGGGAGAGTTCGAGTCCGAGCAGATAGCAGAGCATACATCTGATGGGAACGGTGTGGGATACAAGGAGGACCGTCTGCCCCCTGTGTTCCTCCTCGATGTCCCTGAGGAAGGAAGCTACCCTCTCATAGACGTTTCTGAGACTCTCCCCTCCCTCGAAGCTCGCCCTCTCAGGTCTCCTGAGCCAGATTTCGAACTCCTCAGGATACTTCTCCCTTACCTCCTCCACGAGGAGACCCGACCACCTGCCGTGGTCTATCTCCACGATCCTTTCCTCCTCCTTCAGGGGGGCACCGAGGTGTTCGGCTATAATCTCCGCGGTCTGAAGGGTTCTCCTGAGGGGCGACGTGTAGATAACGTGGGGGGGATCCTTTGCGAGCTCCCTCGCAAGAAGCTCCGCCTGTGCCCTCCCCCTCTCGGTCAGCGGAGGATCGAGAAGCCCCTGATAGCGACCGATAGGGTTCCACTCACTCTCCGCGTGTCTTGCGATTATGAGCTTAAGCATTTACGTGGTGTGTATTTTATCACACCCCCTGACCCATCCTCCTCGCCATCTCGACGAGGCGGGCTATCCTCTTCTCGGTCGAGGGGTGGGTGGAGAACAGCTCCCATATGCCTTCACCCTTGAGGGGGTTCTCTATGAAGAGGTGCGCCGTGCCCTCGTTCACCCTTGCCGGAACCTGCATGGCGTAATTGTGGATCTTCTCCAGCGCTCTCGCCAGGGCGAGGGGACATCCGCATATGCGGGCGCCCGTCTCATCGGCGAGATACTCCCTGGACCGCGAGATAGCCATCTGTATGATGGCAGCGATTATGGGGGTGATTATTATAAGCAGGATGCTTCCCACAAGGGAGAGGGGGTTGTTATTGTTTTCCTCGTCCCTTCCCCAGCCGAAGATCAGCGCCCACTGGAGCCAGTTGACGATCATCGATATGGCGCCGGCTATGGTGGCTGCTATGGAGGCTATAAGAACGTCCCTGTTCTTCACGTGGGCGAGTTCGTGGGCGAGGACACCCCTCAGCTCGTCCTCATCGAGGATTTCGAGAATACCCCTTGTAACCGCAACCGCTGCGTGTCCCGGTCCCCTTCCGGTGGCAAAGGCGTTGGGCTGATCCATGGGCACGAGGTATATGGGGGGCTTGGGAATCTCGGCTCTGCGGGCGAGCTCCTCCACCATGGCGTGGAGCTTCGGAGCCTCCTGCGGACTTATCTCCTTAGCTCTGTACATGGAGAGAACTATCTTGTCGGAGAACCAGTAGGAGAGGAAGTTCATCACCGCCGCTATTATGAAAGCGATGATCATACCCGTCTGACCCGCTATCGCGTTCCCCAAAAACAGGAGGACACCTGTCAGCAACCCTAAGAGCAGAGCGGTCCTTATCATGTATCCCATCTTAGCTTCCTCCTTGCCGAGGTTGTAATTTCTTTTCTGGGATTTTATATTTATCCTTAACTGTCTGGAAAGTCAAGGGAGAATGATCAGCAGGACGGCAACTGAGGAAAGGATCGATCTGGGAAGTTACGACGAGAAGTTTTACGCCATCGTGGGGAGGGGAGACGAGAACGTGCGTTACTTCTCCAGGATCTTCGACGTCAGGATCGTTCCAAGGGGAACGGAGCTTATCGTAAGGGGTGATGACGAAAAGGTCAGACGCTTCTCCTCCTTCCTCAGAACCGTGCTCTCCCGGCTCGAGAGGGAGAAGCTCACCGCAAAGGAGGTGAGGGAGTATGCCAAGGACTTTCTCGAGAAGGTAGAGGGTCAGGAGAGAACGGAGGAAGAGGAGGAGGTGGTCCTCGTAACCCACAGAAGAAGGACTATAGCTCCCAGAACAAAGACCCAGAAGAGATACATCGAAGCCATAAGGAAGAACGACGTGGTCTTCGGTGTGGGACCGGCCGGCACCGGCAAAACCTATCTGGCTATGGCTATGGCGCTTTCCCACCTCAAGGAGCAGAAGGTCAACAAGATCATCCTGACGAGACCCGCGGTCGAAGCGGGTGAGAAACTGGGCTTCCTGCCGGGCACCATAGCGGAGAAGGTCGATCCCTACCTGCGCCCCCTTTACGATGCCCTTTACGATATGGTGGATTACGACAAAGCCATGTATATGCTCGAGAGGAACATCATAGAGATCGCTCCCCTCGCCTTTATGAGGGGAAGAACCCTGAACGACGCCTTCATAATTCTGGACGAGGCTCAGAACGCCACCAGAGAGCAGATGAAGATGTTTCTCACCCGCATAGGCTTCGGCTCGAAGGTGGTGGTTACAGGGGACATAACGCAGATAGATCTGCCCAAGAAGGAGCACTCGGGTCTGGTGGAAGCTCTGAGGATCCTCAAAGGTATAGAGGGTATAGATTTTGTCTGGTTCTCTCAGGACGACGTTGTCAGACATCCCATAGTGGCGAGGATAATATCAGCCTACGAAGCCCATGAACGAGATACAGATAAAGCTCAGGAAGGGGAAGTTCAGGAAGGATCTTCTCAGGAAGGAGATTGAGAGGATACTGATCTCCTTGGGTCTCGAAGGGGTGGAGCTCAGCGTCCTGCTGACCGACGACGGGGAGATAAGGGATCTGAACAGAACCTACAGAGGAAGGGACAAACCCACCGACGTTCTCTCCTTTCCCATGGGGGACCGGGTAGGGGACAGACTCCTGCTGGGGGACGTGGTCGTTTCTCTGGATACAGCCCGGCGGAGGGCGGAGGAAACAGGTAGTCCTCTGGAAAGGGTTGTTCTGAACCTTCTCATCCACGGTATTATCCACCTGCTCGGCTACGATCACGAGCGGGGCGGTGAGGAGGAGAGGAGGTTCAGGGAGCTCGAGGAGAAACTCCG
>DRNB01000185.1 GCA_011375045.1 Aquifex aeolicus | reverse complement strand
CCGAGAGCCTTCATCACAGCCGTCGATGCGGCGGGTCTCTGCCCTCCGTAAACCTCCGGATCGTAGGGGTAGTCGTCCGCCATCATCTTCCACACGTGGCACGCCCCGTGGATGGCTACCCTCACGTTGGAGACGTCTATGCCCTTGGCTTTGCCCTCCTTCTCGTAAAGCTCCTTTATCTTGAATCTGTTGGCGTGAACCCACTCCGAGTAGTGGACGATCTCCTGAGGTATGACGATCCGTCCGTCCTCCGTAAGCCTTCCTAACTTCTTGAGGATGGGTTTGACCGCTTCCCTGAGCTCCTTGTTGAAGATGAGCTGCTCTCTGGTCTCCTTGTAAGAGCCGAAGGAGGTTCCACAGTGGATCAGGGGATAGTAACCCGTCTTCCACGCCTGATGCATGTTTCTGAGCCACACGGCGGACAGAGCCACGGGATTGGACGTTCCCGAACCGTGGTAGTTCCAGGCTGTGCAGGAGGTCTGGTGGGGTTCGTTCATGTAGTCGTATCCGAACTTGTTCATGAGCCAGAAGATAGAGGCTGGATAGCCGGGGATGTTGCCGCACTGTCCGCAGGACTTGTGGTGCCACAGCTTGGTGGTGGGTACGGTCTTGATCCTTCCCGTTCGCGTGAGCACCTCGACAGGCTGGTTCTCCTCCGTTATCCTGTAAACCAGTATCTCCCCCTTCTCCTCGAGCTCGTGCATCTCTTCGAAGAGATGATCGTAGTGGGAGTGCCTGTTCAGAACAGGGAAGGGAACGGGATCAGCGTATCTGAGATAGGGACTCTTTCCGTGCCCCATAGCACACCTCCTTGTTGGTTCACTCCTCCTCTTCCTCCTCTAAAAGCTCCTCCCAGCGCTCCTCGTTCTCTTCTACTATGTCCATGATCACGTTGTAGAGGTTCGGATCTATCTTCTCGAGCATCTCGAATATTCCTGCCTCCCTCCAGATCGTGTACATCTCTATGGCGGTTTCGAGGGAAACCTCCCAGGCTGTTTTGACCGACTTGCCCACATCGAAGGGTATAGCCATCCTCTTGGCTCTGAGGTTCTCCATGTTGTCCTGCATTTTGGGTCCCCAGTCGGGGAAGAAGTCGGGCTGAAGCATGTCCGCGGAGAGCTGGTTGCCAGAGGTCATCACCTTCAGGAGGACCCTTCCGTAAGGTTTGAGCAGATCCTTGGTGGCTTCGAAGGCGTTCCTTACAGCAACCTCCCTCATGATGATCACGAGCCCGCCGGGGTTGTTGACGAAGGGACATCTGATCCAGCAGGTAAAGCACTGGGAGCAAGCCCATATGTACTCGTGCATCATGTCGTAGATGACCTCTATGTCCTCCTCCATGAACCTCTGAACGATCTCCCGGGGTGAGTAATCGAAGAACCTGTTGGAGGGACAGGATGCTGTGCAGGCTCCGCAGTTCAGACAGCCGAAGAGGAAGTCCTTAAACCGGAAGTCGGATTTGACCTCCTCGTAGATCCTGACCTTCTCCTCCCAGGGGACCTCCTTGGTTTTCTCCGAGATGGGGATGTTGTACCCGTAAGGGTGCCCTTCCATAACAAAACCTCCTCCTCAAAGTTGCCCTACCGCTACTAAGTTAGGTTCGTGAGGGGTAGCTGACCAAAAGATCCTTTTATAGGAATATAAAAATATACTTATAAAGCTAAGAAGTGATAGAAAAACCTCAGAGGGATATGACCGCATACTCGCCGCTCATCAGTTTGTCCAGGAAAGCCGCACCGCCAATTATGCCGTCGCAGAGCTCCTCGTTAACGTCCTCCTTCTTGTAAACGTCCGTAAGGTCCAGGGAGGGAACGCACAGGTATATCTTCACCCCCGCCTCCTTTGCCATCACTATGAAGTCGTATATGGTCTGATCCACCCCCGGTCTGACCTTAACCTTCTTGGCGTTATCCTTCATGAGCAGGAATCCAGCCTCGGAGGTTATAACCATCTCCACCTCGTAGTCCATGGTGGTCGCTGCGGTTGCGAGGAAAAAGGGTGCTCCTGCCTGGGGGTTGATCAGCTCCCCCGTTGTCGGCTCCGCCCTCTCGAAGAAGGGAACCGTTAGGATGTAAAACAGCAGCTTTTCGTACTCCTGTCCCGCCATAGCTACTCCTCCTGCATTTTTCAAACAAAGAGGATCATGGGCTTGTCAGCCTCGAGGGCGTAGTTTATGAAGGTAGCCGCCCCGCCCGGAGGTTCGAGCCCCTCTATGAGATCCTCGT
>DRNB01000184.1 GCA_011375045.1 Aquifex aeolicus | reverse complement strand
GTTCTCGGAGGGGGAGCTTCACCTGCTCCTCGTGGATGAGAGGGGAAAGGTGGAGCTGAAGAAGGTGGAGGGGAAGAAGTTCGAGGAAGCCATCCAGTCGGCGGTTCCGACCGGCGAAGGAAGCATCCTTGTCCTGACAGGGAAGACCGGAACGCTACCCCTTCAGAACGTCGGGGATCTCTTTCTGGTTACCTTGGAGACTTTTTAAGCCTCACCGATCTCCCGCTTGGCTTCCTCCCACAGCCTGTCCATCTCCTCGAGGCTCATGTCCCTGAGCTCTTTTCCCTCCGACCTTGCCTTTTTCTCCATGAGGCTGAACCTTCTCTGGAACCTGTCGTTAGCCTTCTGGAGGACTGACTCGGCGTCGAGACCGAGGGTGCGGGCGAGCTCTACCACCGCCGTGAGGAGGTCCCCCAGCTCGTGCTCTATCCTCTCTCTGTTCCCCTCCCTTACGGATTCCTTCAGCTCTCTGAGCTCCTCCTCTATCTTTTCGAGGACCTCCTCCGCTCCCCTGAAGGTAAAGCCTGCCTGCGCCGCCTTTTCCTGCAGCTTCTGGGATCTCATGAGGGCGGGAAGGTGCCTCGGAACTCCCTCCAGTATGCTCTCCCTCTCCTCCATCTTCCTGCGCTCCCAGTTCTTCAGCACCTCCTCCGGCTCTGCGTCCCCGAACACGTGGGGGTGGCGCTCTATGAGCTTCTCAACGAGTCTGTGAATGACGTCGTTCAGGGTGAAGGCGGAGCGCTCCCTGGCTATCTGGGCGTGGAAGATAGGCTGAAGCAGCAGATCCCCGAGCTCCTCCTTCAGACGCTCGTCGTCGCCGCTCTCTATGGCTTCGAGGACCTCGTAAGCCTCCTCTATGAGATACCTCTTCAGACTCTCGTGGGTCTGCTCCCTGTCCCAGGGACACTCCCTCCTGAGCTTCTCCATCACCCTCAGAAGATCCTCGAAAGTGTATCTGTCCATGGTTCAGTTATTTTAAGATTTTTCCTATGGAGGCGTGCGAACGTCTCGAGAAGGTTCTGGAGAGGATAGAGTCCGCTTGCAGGAGATCGGGAAGGGACCCCTCCGGGGTAACCCTCTTAGGAGCCACGAAGACGGTTCCACCTCAGAGAATAGAGGAGTTCTACCGGTGCGGGCTCAGAACCTTTGGTGAGAACAGGGTTCAGGAGTTTCTGAGAAAGGCGGAGACGCTGAGTAATCTGGATATAGACTGGCACTTCATAGGGAGGCTTCAGAGCAACAAGGTAAAGTATCTGATAGGTAAGGTTTCCCTCATCCACTCCCTGGACAGGAGGTCCCTTGCGGACGAGATTCAGAAGAGGGCTGAGAGGGCGGGGAGGGTTCAGGAGGTTCTCATCGAGGTGAATCTGGGCGGTGAGGAGAGCAAGGGGGGCGTCCCTCCGGAGGAGGCAGGGGAGCTTCTCTCCTACGTTCTATCCCTGCCTGCGCTGAGGGTCAGGGGGCTGATGTGCATACCCCCCTATTTAGAGGATCCGGAGGAAGTCAGACCTTACTTCATCAAGCTCAGGAAGCTGAGGGATAATCTCGAAAGGGAGTTCTCGGTCTCCCTTCCCCACCTTTCCATGGGCATGTCCCACGACTTCGAGGTTGCGGTGGAGGAGGGGGCAACCATCGTCCGGGTGGGAACACTCCTCTTTGGAGAGCGAAGGGTTTGAGGAT
>DRNB01000183.1 GCA_011375045.1 Aquifex aeolicus | reverse complement strand
TATGTGAAGCAGATAAGAAAAGAGGTTGAAGTCAGCCGCCTTAACGTAGCGGACGAGGATGCCCACGAGTATCTGGAACATGACCAGCAGGTAGAAGGCTTCCCCAAAGGGCATGAGGGGCTTATCCTCCCTTCTATCGAGAACCGAGTAGAAGACAAAGGTAAGTCCTGAGAGGATCATGACCGAAAGGATCAGATGGGAGGTGGTGTATATATAGTGGAGGAGATCTCTGAGCAGAGGTGCTTCTGTAATCACAACCCTCATTCCCAGGAGAGCTTCGAGGATCAGGAAGATGAAGATCCAGACCATAGCCTTTCTGGGAAATCCCGCGTAGCGTTTCCACACCGCAACAAGAGAAGCTATCGTGAGGAGACCGACTATACCCCCCAGAATCCTGTGGGTCTGCTCTATCCAGGGCTGGAGTTCCGTTTCCACTACGAGGGGTGCCGGAGGAATGGGGATCTCCTCCTTCAGCTGAAAGGGCAGGAGCTGACCGTGGCACAGGGGCCAGTCGGGACAGCCCAAACCCGAACCGGTGGAGGTTACTATCCCTCCAAAAACCATGAGTATGTAGGTAAACAGAATGGACAGACCGAGCAGGTTCCTGACCATGGCTACTCTCCTTCCTTTTTAGGTATAGGAAGCGGAGCTTCGTTCCTGACGTTACGAAGCTTCTCTATAAAATGCTTTCTGTTTTCAGGGTGCTTTGAGAACTGATACAGGGTGAAGAGGAAGGAAGTTGCTGCCACTCCGGCGACCGCGAGCCCAACGAGGATTTTGCTCAGATCCCTGTCTTTACCCCCCATGCTGAAGATTATAAACGAAAGTTGAAAAGATATTCACCGAGAATTTCAGAATCAGCCCGGAGGATTCTCAGAGAAGGTCTTTAAGATCCTCCTCCACCTCTTTATACTTTCCCAGCCTCACCTTGACCAGCTCACCCTCCCTGTTGACCAGAAAGGAGGTGGGAAGCCCCTGGACTCCGTACGTCTCGGAGACCTTACCGTCATCCATAAGCACAGGGAAGGGAAATCCCATCTCCCTGACGAACTTCTTTACGGGTTCAGGTTTGGTGTCCATGGAGATGGCGAGGATTTCGAAACCTCTGTCCCTGTACTTCTTGTAAACCTCCTTGAAGAGGGGTATCTCCTCCTTGCAGGGTGGGCACCAGGTAGCCCAGAAGTTGATGAGGACTACCTTCCCCCTCAGATCCTTCAGGGAAAGCTCCTCACCCTTCAGGGTTTTCAGGGTAAACTCAGGGGCTTTGCTGCCGGGTTTGAGCCCTGTTACCTGAACCTGAGATTCCGTAAAGAGGCTAAGGTACAGGAGCAGAGCTACAAGCAGGATACCGAGCCCGTAAGCGAGGTTCTTCTTCATACCTTCCTGTATCCTTCAGGCAGATCCCGGGGAGGAACGCCGGTGTACTGGGTCTCCTCGGCGCTTAGCCTCTTGGAGAAAGGTTTCTCCGTTGTAAGCTCCTCGTAAACGTGGGCGACGAGCCCCGGAACCCTCCCTATGATGAAAAACCCTTTTCCGAGACGCCAGTCGAAGCCCATCTCCGAAGCGACCGCGGCTATGGCACCGTCGACGTTGAGAACTATCCTCTTGCCCTTCTGTCTGAAGATCTCCTCCTCGACCTGCTGGGCAAACTCGCAGTGCTTACCGTAAAAGCCGTAGAGGCGGGCGAGCTCCATGAGCCTCTTTGTTCTGGGATCGAACTCCTTGTAGTATCTGTGTCCGAACCCCGGTACGGGCTTCTTCTGGGACAGGTAATCCGCCACTATATCCCTCACAGGTCTGCCGCTGAGGACACCCTCCTGCATGAACCTCATGGCGTCCTCGAGAGCTCCGCCGTGAGCTGAACCGAAAGCCATTACGCCGGCGGCTACACCGACGTTCAGGGAGTTTCCACCGCTGGCAACAGCTCTCGCCGCTATGACGGAGGGGGGAGCTATGCCGTGGTCTATCACGGAAACGAACATAGCCTCCATCATCTTGGACTCAGCCTCGTTGGGGAGCTCCCCCTTGAGGATCAGGTATATAGCCTGTGCGAAGGAAAGGTTACCGACCAGATCCAGAAGTCTGTAGCCCCTCACATAGGTTTCGTGTTCGATGTGCTGGGTAACCGCCGTCTTCCACTTTTTCTCCGCCATCCCGACCTCTCCGGAAATTTTTAAAACATATTACCACAGTTGCGGCTGGAAACGGACTCGGGTAAATTTTTTATGATGCTCAGGAGCCTTCTCCTCACCCTTTTTCTCCTCGTATCCCTCTCCTATTCCCTTCCCAACGTGGAGATCCCCTTTCTGAAGCTCTCCTTCCTCAACCTGAAGGAGGACCTGGAGGAGGCAAACAGGGAGGGAAAGTTTCTCTTTGTGATGTTCCATCAGGAGGAGTGTCCCTTCTGCGACAAGATGTACAGGGTAACCTTTCAGGATAAAAGGGTTCAGGAGTACTTCACAGAGCACTTTTACATGGTTCTGATAGACATAAAGGGTGCCAACCCCGTGGTGGACTTCGAGGGAAGAGAGACGACGGAGAAAGAGTTTGCCCACAGACACAGGGTAAGGGGAACCCCCGTCTTCCTCTTTGTGGACAGCAAAGGAAAACAGATCCTCAAGCTGGTCGGCTACGTGTCCCCCGAGGACTGGCTTCTGGTCGGAAGGTTCATAGTGGAGGGACACTACAGGGAAAAGAGCCTCTACAGGTTTCTCAGAGAGGAGAGGAAGAAGCTGAGAAGATGATTCTCCTCCTGCTCCTGCTCACAGCCTCCCTCTTTGCTCAGGAGGTTCTCGTCCTCGACATCAGGGGAGGAGTCTCCCGGGCTATGGAGACCAACAGAGAGATCCAGAGGATAAAGCAGGAGATACTCTCTCTGGAGAGCCTCTACAGGGCGGAGAAGTGGGACAGGTTCGCTCCCAAGATGGAGCTTCTGATCGACAGGGAGGGTCTGGGGCTGTTTACCAGGGCGCTCCTTCTGGACTTTGGCAACAGGCTGAGCAGGATCCGCTCCGCGGAGATATCCGTAAGCATCAAGAGGGAGCTTCTGAAGGAGTTCGAGCGTCAGGTAAAGATAAGGCTCACCGAGCTTTTTGCGGAGCTTTACATGGCTGAGAAGACCGCGGAGGTGGAGAGGGAGAGGATGGCGATAGCCTACGTCCGGTTCGACAGGGAGAGGGAAAGGCTCGTGAGGGGTCTCTCCGACAGGGTGAAGGTGGCGGAGTGGGAGAAGATATACAGGGGCTTCCGTGCAAAGCTCCTCGCAGCTCAGAGGCGCTACAACAGCGTTCTTTTAGAGATAAAGCGCTTTGTGGGTATTCCGGTCGACAGACCCGTCAGGGTGGACTTTTCGGAGCTTCTGGACTTCGCAGTTCCCCGGAACAGAACTGTGGACGCGGACTACCTCCTCGCCAACTTAAAAAACAACTACCTCCTCAGGGTCAAGAAGCTCGAGGTGGCTT
>DRNB01000182.1 GCA_011375045.1 Aquifex aeolicus | reverse complement strand
TCAGCTCCTTTCCGATCCTCGGAACGCAGTTCTCTATGCGGATCCTCTCCATAAGCTCCTCCCGCACCTGAGCGGACGGAGGCAGATCGAGGGCTTTCGGCTCCCCCATGAGGTCGTAGCCGTCCGTGCCGAACCTGAGGGGGTTCCTCGCCACCACCACACCCTCCACCACCCTGAACTGAAGGGGCTCTATCCTGAGACCGAACCTCTCCTCCAGGAAACCCTCCGCACCCTCACCGAACAGGAAGAGGTGTTCGAAGCGCGGGGTTAGATCCTCGAAGTGAACCCTCAGGGAGAGTTTGAGTCTGCTGAACTCCTCCAGAACCTCCTGCGGAGGTCTCTCCGTGTCCAGAAGGTAGTGATCCTCGAACCTGTAGAGGAAGTAGTCGGCGAGGGGCTGTCCGTTGGGTCTGAGCTGGAGGTGGTAGTTGAAGTGGTAGGGTTTCAGACCCCTGACGTGGTTGGTCAGCAGGCTGTGGAGGAAGTGGGTGTGCTCCTCCGGAGCTGTCATCCCCTTCATGGGTATCCTGACGGGCTCACCCCTGACCGCCACCTTGGCTCTGCTGAGCTTTACCCACTTCATATCAGGAAAGCCTCCCGGGAACGAACTCCAGCACCCTCTCCTCCCCCAGCCGGATCTCCTCCCTGAGCCTCAGCTTCAGGGCGTCCACCACCCTCCTCACGCCGAGGTCCCCGATACCCTTCCCTTCTCCCAGCAGTTTGGGGGCTTCGAAGACCATCAGCCTGTCCCAGAGACCCGCCTTCAGGAACTCCGTTACGGTGTAGGCTCCCCCCTCCACCAGAAGATGAACCACTCCCCTGCGGTGAAGCTCCCTCAGGATGCTGCCGGTGGAGAGATCCTCCAGATGTATCAGCTCCGCTCCCGCCTCCCGTATCTCCTTCTCCCGGGAGGGGTTCCTCTGGGAGAAGATCACCGCGGTGGGGACGGATCTGTCCGTCAGCAGCTTTGCATCGGAGGGAATGCGAAGCTCGGGATCCACAACCACCCGGAGGGGGTTCCTGAGGGAGGGAACGTGTCTTACCGTGAGGAGGGGATCGTCTCTCAGGACCGTGTTCAGACCCACGAGAACCGCCGTCGCGTGGACTCTGAGGCGGTGGGCGTAGCGTCTGCTCTCCTCGGAGGTTATCCACCTGCTGTCCCCCCCGGAGGTCGCTATCCTGCCGTCGACGGTCTGGGCGAGCTTCAGGGTAACGTAGGGACGCTCTGAGGATATGTAGGTGAAGAAGTCCTCGTTCAGACGGAGGGCTCTCTCCTCACGGACGCCGACGAGGACCTCCACACCCGCGGAGCGCAGTTTCTCTATTCCTTTTCCCTTCACGAGGGGGTTCCTGTCCGCGAGGGCTACCACCACCCTCCGGACCCCCGCCTTCAGAAGGGCGGAGGTGCAGGGGGGTGTCCTTCCTTGGTGAACGCAGGGTTCGAGGGTAACGTAAACCTCCGCGTCCCTCGCCTCACTACCCGCTTGCTCCAGAGCGACGACCTCCGCATGGGGTCTCCCCGCACCCTCATGGTATCCCAGACCCACGATCCTGCCGTTTTTGACGATTACGCAACCCACGGTGGGGTTGGGGTGGGTGTAACCCTTCCACCTCTCCGCAAGGGAGAGGGCGAGATCCATGTAGCCTTCCTCTGTCATCGGGCGGACTCTTCCATGATCTCCCTTATGGTCTGCTCCACCTCCCGGGCGGTGTCCTCGAGTTCAGGCTCCTCGAACATCTCCAGCATGGTGGTGGGGGCTATGGTGCTGAGAAGGGTTCTGCCGTCCTTCCGGAAGACGGCTATCCTGCAGGGGAGGGCTGTGGCTATGTAAGGGTTCTGGGAAAGGACCCTGCTGGCGGAAGAGGGCTGGCATATCTCCACTATCACACAGGGGTAGTCTATGGGGTGTCCCTTCTCCTGAAGGATCCAGGAGACCTCGTGAACGCTGAGGACACCGAAACCCCTCTCCTTCGCCTTCTCCTCCAGCCTGCTCCTCACCTCCTCGACGCTTCTGTGGCTCTCCACGTTTATGAGCATCTGCGGCACCTCCTGAATTTTAGAATATAGTCAGTTCTCTCCGGAAGAACCCAGCTCCCTTACCCTTCTGAGCAGATCGAGGTACACCTTATCGAGAAGGTCGTCCACAGCCTTGCGGCGTGGCACGTCCCCGTATCCTCCGGAGGGCAGGGTGTAGGGAACCGCTCCACCTACCTTTATGGATCTCCCGTTTAACCGCACCTCAGCCCAGAGAATCATGTTGTAGGAGCTGACCCTCTGAC
>DRNB01000181.1 GCA_011375045.1 Aquifex aeolicus | reverse complement strand
TCCAAGAAAGCCAACGGGTTCTTCAACGTTAAGTTCTTCTGGCAGGTTGTGGGGAAGGAGAGAATCATCGTGCAGGTTTGTGGAGACATCGTAAGGAGGGAATGAGATGAGGAAGCTGATATACACACTCGGACTAATTGCAGCAGCAGGAACCGCAGGCGCAGGGGAGATGCTCCTTGTCTCTGATGAAGAGCTCGACAGCGTGTACGCTCAGTTCGGTGGAGCCGGAGACGCGGTTATAGACAACACCGGATCCATAGATCCTTCCCTCATAGGGGATGACTCGGTGATAATTTCCCTCCCCGAACAGATGGGTCTCGGCGGACAGGTTATCGTAAGTGAGAACGCTCAGCAGAACGCCTTTAACCCCGTGAACGCCTCCAACTCGGCGGTGAGCAACGTTTACAACATATTCATCATCATCGAGTCCAACTGGGAGAACGTTACCGTTAACATAGACAACGCCGTCGACACCATAAACAGCTCTAACCTGATGGGAGGAACCTACTGATGATATATCTGATCCTCCTTTTCCTCACCTTCCTGTTTGGTTGCAGCGCCAAGTGGGAGGTGGGAGAGGGCAGGACCAGAGTTTATATGGGATCAGGTATATTCGGAACCGTCTCGCTTCAGCCGGAGGTGAAACCTCTCCACGATCTCAAGTTCGACAAGGTGGTCCGCCAGCACTACGATTACAGCTGCGGTTCCGCGGCTGTTGCCACCGTTACAAACTACTACCTCGGACTCGAGTTCGATGAGGCGACGGTTATAAACATGCTCTTTAAAGTGGGCAATCCGGAGAAGATAATGAAGCGAAAGGGATTTTCCCTCTTAGATATAAAGAGACTGTTCGAAACCCTCGGTTACAGGGCGCTCGGTGTTAAGACGACGATAGAAACCCTCGCAAAGGTGAGAAAGCCTGCCATAGTAACCATAGTCATAGGAAACTACAAACACTACGTTGTGTTCAGGGGGGTTTACGAGGGCAGGGTCGTTGTTTCCGATCCCGCCTTTGGAACCGCCGTTCTACCTGTCCATGAGTTTGAAAAGATGTGGTATAAGAACATCGCCCTTATAATAGATCATACAGACATAGAGGAGACCGACCTGGCGGTCTCGGAAAAGGAGCTTCTCATAGTCAAGAAGGACGAGATAAACAGAAATCTGATAAACTACTCCTTGCCCGTTTACAGAACAGACAAGGATTTTTGACTGTGGGAAGGAACGTCCTGCTGCTCGCACTCCTGGTATCTACACTCACCTTTTCCTCCACACCCCAGAGCGACAGGAGAGCTCAGGAGGAGGCGAGAAAAGCACTCACCCAGCTCGAGAAGGACTACGTCCTCCTGAAGAAGGGGCAGTTCGAATTCGAAGAGATGTTCTCCTTCACCTACTACTCCGCAAATCAGATCTATCTGGAGAGCTTCGCCATCCTCGATCCCGTCTTCCTCACGCTGGGCAAGTTTGGCATAGAGAGGGCGCGCAGGCACATCTTTGTAAACACCTTCTCCCTCCGCTACGGTATCCTCGACAACCTTCAGCTGGATATAAGCGTTCCCTTCCTCTACAGATACGACAGAGTATCGAGGGGTGAGAGCGGTCCGGAGGAGACAATGGAGAGGGCTGATCTTGGAGACATCACGGTGGGGCTGAGCCTGCAACCCATCAGGGAAACCCACACCAGACCCGCCCTCATCCTCAACTTCGGCTACAAGTCCAAAACGGGCGTGAGCCCCTACGAGATCGATCCCAAAAAGGAGGTACCCAGCGGAACGGGATACGAATCCCTCAGATTCGGCGTCAGCACCGTCAAGAGCGTGGATCCCGTGGTCGTCTTCGGATCCCTGAGCTACACCCACAACCTTCACGAGGGGGTGAACCAGACGGTTACCGGAAGCAGCGGATCCACCACCATAGAAAGGGTTTACCCCGGCGGAAGCTTCACCCTCGGTGTTGGCTTTGCTTACGCCTTAGCTTACAACTTTTCCCTGAACGTTCAGTTCATCAACAACTACATAATGCACACCTTCATAAAAACAAAGGGAGGACCCAAAACGAGGGTTCCCAACTCCTCCTTCAACACAGCCATGCTCAAGTTGGGAACCGGCTGGGCGGTTTCCCGGAGCGTCCCCCTGAACTTCTCTGTGTACTTAGGACTGACTCAGGACTCCCCCGACTACACGGTCGAGATCAGAATCCCCGTGAAGTTCTGAGGGCTGTAAAACCCCTTTACAACAACGTCAATCCGGTTTACACCTTCCGGATATATGCGGTGCAGGATCCGGAGGAAACTGTAAATCTCTTTTACATCCCCTCTCCGGCCGGAGCCCTTCGAACCGCTGGAGCACAGGGGTTCTGGACCGGCACGTTAATTGCAAAACAGAAAGCATTATGAGCGTCGAAGGATTCAGAAGACTGCTTACCCTTGTGTCTGTGGGGGTGAGTTCCTACTACCTGGTGTGGAGGCTCGGAACCCTCAACGAGGAAGCCATGTTCTTCTCGGTTCTGCTTTACTCCGCCGAGCTTTACGGCTTCCTTACCAGCCTGCTCTTCTTTTATATGGTCTGGAGGCTTCCCGAGAGGAAACCTCCCCCTCCCCCGGAGGGGCGCACCGTGGACGTCTTCATCCCCACCCTCAACGAAAGCCCCGAGATACTGAGGAAGACGATCCTCGGCGCCCTCGAGATAAGATACCCCCACAGGGTTTTTGTCCTCGACGATGGCAACAGACCTGAGATCAGACGTCTCTGCGAGGAGCTCGGGGCGGAGTACATAGCCAGAACGGAGAACACCCACGGGAAGGCGGGGAATCTGAACCACGCCCTCGAGAGGACGGACGGGGAGTTCATAGCTGTGTTCGATGCCGATCACGTTCCCCTGCCCGACTTTCTCGACAAAACCCTCGGTTACTTCAGGGACGAAAAGGTTGCCTTCGTTCAGACTCCTCAGGATTTCTACAACGTGGATTCCTACCAGCACAGGATAGTGAGAAACAGACTCTGGCACGAGCAGTCCCTCTTCTTCAGGGTAATTATGAGGGGCAAGGACAGGATGAACGCCTCCTTTTTCTGCGGAAGCTGTGCGGTCATAAGGAGGAAAGCCCTCGAGGACATAGGAGGTTTCGCCACCGGAACGGTAACGGAGGACCTGCACACCTCCATCAGGTTACACGCCAGGGGCTGGAAATCTGTATATCATCCCGAAACCCTGGCTTACGGGGTCGCTCCCCCAACCTTCAAACCCTTCAGAACTCAGCGGGAGAGATGGGGACAGGGGGCGATGCAGGTTTTCCTGCGGGACAATCCCCTGATCAAAAGGGGACTGAGCCTGAGCCAGAGGCTCAACTACTTTGCCTCCATGACCACCTACTTCGACGGCTTCCAGAAGGCTATCTTCTACACGGCACCCGTTGTAGTTCTGCTGACGGGCACCTACCCTATAAGCGTCAGTCTGGGTGAGTTCCTTCCCGTGTTTGTACCCCACCTCTTCCTTTCCCTCTGGGCGTTCGAGGAGATGTCCCGCGGTTACGGTAAGTTTGTGCTCCTCGAACAGTACAACATGGCGCGCTTCGTTTCCTTTATGAAAGCTGTTCTGGGCTTTTTCAGTATAAAGAGACCCAGGTTCAGGGTAACGGACAAGGAAAACAGCGGGCAGGTGCGCTGGAGCGAGGTTGTCCCCCAGACCCTTGTGCTGACAGCGAGCCTCCTGGGTATCCTCTACGCTCTCTTTAACCTCGACAGGGTGGCAAACAGGGATCTCTACGTGTCGAATATGTTCTGGGCTGGCATCAACCTGTCCATAGCGGCTCTGTGCGTTCTCTGGACGCTGAGGAAGAAGCACAAACGC
>DRNB01000180.1 GCA_011375045.1 Aquifex aeolicus | reverse complement strand
TCCTCATCAGACCAACGGGGCTGGCTGTAGACAGAAAAAGAAAGAGGCTCTACGTTACCGATACGCTCGGTGGAAAGATCTTCATCTTCGATCTGAAGGGAAAGAAGATCGGGAGTATAGAGGGTGGCTTCAACAAACCCACCTATCTGAACCTCGACGGGGAGGGAAACCTTTACATATCCGATTCTCTGAATGCAAAGGTGAGGGTGTTTTCTCCGGAGGGGCGGGAGCTCTTCTCCTTCGGGAAGAGGGGCAACACCATAGGCACCTTTGCGAATCCCCGGGGCATCGCGGTGGACAGGGACGGACACATTTACGTGGCTGACTCACTCCTCTCCGCGGTTCAGATATTCGACAGAAAGGGACAGCTTCTTCTGGTAATAGGCAGATTCGGCAAGGCGGAGGGCGAGTTTGCCTTCCCGATGGATATATTCATTAATGGTAACCGGATCTACATCGCGGACTCCTACAACGCAAGGGTGGTGGTGCTGAGGTACTTAGGAGGTGATTGATATGAGGGTGCTGGTTCTGACGCTTATCCTTGCGGCGGCGGCTTTCTCCTCCAACATAGCCAACTCCCCCCACAACCTCTCCGTTACTGGTCCGGGAACTATAAAGGCTGTGTCGGAAACGGAGATCTGTGTTTTCTGTCATATACCCCACCATGAAGAGGTTGGTGTGCCGCTCTGGAACCACCTCCTCTCCTCCGCCAGCTACACCCTCTACGACAGCGAGTTCATACAGAGGGTTGGCTATCCTCCCCCCCAGCAGCTTTCCCTCGTGGAGGGTCAGCCGGGCATTGTATCGCGCATGTGCCTCTCCTGCCATGACGGAACCGTTGCTATAGGGGCGGTTTACTGGGTGAGGGGGACGAACCTCTTCGACATCGGTCAGACGATAGAGATGGTGGGTGTTAACCCTGATGGAACCATGCCCACCACCGAGGAGGGTTACATAGGGACAGATCTCAGAACCCACCATCCGGTTGCCATCGAATACAGACCCGGAACTTACCCCATAAGCGCTCCCGGAGGCACCATCTCCAAGAACATAGAGCTGAGAAGTCCCGAACCCACGCCCCCCATAAAGCTCTACGATTACGGAGGGGTAAAGTATGTGGAGTGTACCTCCTGCCACGATCCCCACAAATACGATACGACCGTTAACAGGAAGTTTCTCAGGATAGATACGGGAGCCACCTTCGGTGAAAACGTCGTGGCTACCTGTATAGCCTGTCATGATAGGAATATAGTCAGCAACTGGAGCAGCAGTGCTCACGCCACAGCTACAAACACCTACTCGGATCCAGATGTTCTTAACAAGTACGGAGTGAACACGGTTGCCTCCCTCGAGTGTCTGAACTGCCACACACCCCACAAGGGGCAGGGTGTTCCCTACCTTCTCAGGTGGGCTGAGGAAGCTACCTGTTTTCAGGGAGCGGCGAGCGCCTCGAACCTCTCCGCCTGCCACGGAACAGGGGCAAACAATACCAAAGTAATCGAACCTTTCTTCGGACTTCCCTACAAGCATCCGGTAACCACTGTCTCGGGTATACACACGAACCTTGACGTTCTCTACGGCACAGGAAATCCTCCCCAGCCACAGGGTAGCAAGGGGATAACCTTCGACAGCTACAAACACGCTGAGTGCGTTGACTGCCACAACCCCCACAAAACAGCTCCGGGCAACCACGCCGAGCCCGCCGATACAAGGGACACCGTTAACGCAGGCTGGTATCCTCAGAATCCCTCCAATACGGTCTCTAACGTTCTTCAGGGCGTTACCGGCGTAATGCCCACCTGGACAGGGCCGGGTACCCAGCCTACCACCTACACGGTTCTGGAAAACGCCTCAGCTGAGTATCAGATCTGTATAAAGTGCCACTCCTACTGGGCGCTTGGAACAGCAACGCAGTGGGTCTCCGCCTACACCTTCTCGGACTCCCGGACGCTTTTAGACGGAACACCCTACAAACTGACGGACGTTGCCGCGGAGTTCAACCCCAACAACGCATCGGGACACCCCGTTGTTGTCAGCGCAAACAACAGATCCGGATCCTACGCTCCGCGGGCTCTTCCTCCGGAAACGCTTAGGGAACCCTGGAGAAGCAACGTGGGGAACGTAACGATGTACTGCTCGGACTGCCACGGGGCGGAAAACGAAGCCGGAGGCGATCCCCGGGGTCCCCACGGATCCAGCGTCAAGTTCATGCTCAAAGGTCCGGGGAAGTTCTGGCCTGACAAAAACGGAAACTTCTTCACCCCCGGCGGTATCCGGAGCGGTTCTCAGAACGTGAACGATCTCTTCTGCAACAACTGCCACGATATACCCTGGATAATGAACAACGTATCTCCCCACAATTCTAATATAAACGCTATGGAGTTTGCAGCCTGTGTGGAGTGCCACGTAGCTATACCCCATGGTTCTCCGGTGTCGAGACTCTTAGGCTACTGCTGGTTCCCTGATCCTTACAATTACAAGGACGCGAGCGGAAATTACATGCTGAAGCTCTGGGGCTGGAGAAAGGATTACAATGGGGGCAACTGGAATCTTGGATACCGAAGGGATGCATGGACAGAGCACGTAGACTGCGGGGGTAATAGGGGTATGTGCCACGGATACAGGTCAGGATCTGGACAGTATGACTGCTACACAGACTCCCCCTTTGTCAGCGACTGCGGTCAGTTTAACCCGCCTAATACACTTCCTTCCTGGTGTTACTGATGATGGGTATTCTGCTGGCTGGTCTTCTTACTGTGGGCGTCCTCAGTAGTCCAAAGGAGGTGGTGATCTCCTATCTGAAGAATCTGCCCCTGTGTCTGAAGACGGGGATGAACATCTTTGTCAGCGAGCTTGTGGATGAGAAGGTGGCACGCAGACTTCAGATATGGCTCGACGCCTGGAGATCCTCGGGTTACTCTTCCTCCGCAAGGCTTTTAAACCTTGAATTTAAGGAGGTGAAGATAGAGAACGGCTCCGCCGTAGTTGTTACCGCAGAGAGGTGGGAGTACAGTTATACTTACATCGACACGGGGGAAGTAGCTCTTCCCCCTCAGAGGATCTTTTATGAGGTTTCCTACAGGCTCAGAAGGGAGGGGGAAGGATGGAAGATACAGGAGATAGAAATCTTGAAGGAGGTCAAGGAAGATGGATGTGGCTCAGACTGCGGGCGCTGAGAGGAGGGCAGTTCTGAAACTGCTTTCCCTTCTCATAAAGGCTCTCTTTTCCATGAAGACCACTCTGATCCTTCTGGGGATCTTTGCCTTTGCCTCAGCCGTGGCGACCTTTGTGGAGAACAGCTACGGAAGGGACGCCGCCAGGGAACTGGTTTACAACACCCGCTGGTTCGAGGCTGTTATGACCCTTTTAACCCTATCGGCTCTCGGGAACATATACAGATACAGGCTCTGGAGACCCAAAAAGCTGCCCCTTCTGGTGGTGCACTTCTCCTTTCTGCTCATATTCGCAGGAGCGGCGCTCACCAGATACGTGGGGGAAGAGGGAACCGTTCACATAAGGGAGGGGCAGACTGTAAACAGAGGTGTCTCCTACGACCACTACTTTCGGATAAAGCTCTTCAGGAACGGAGAGGTCTACGAGGCTGAAAAGAAGAGAATAATATCACCCCTCACAAAGCCCGGCTTTGGGGAGATTCTGAAGATAGGGGACGGGGTGCTTAAGCTGAAGGCGGTCGACTACATGCCCCTCGCCAAGGTGGAGGTGGTTCCCAAGAAGGGAGGGGAGCCGATAGTTCACATAATCCTCGAGGGTGGTTACGACGTTGTCCTCAGGAAGGGGAGCGTTTACGACTCTCGTATGTTCCGCTTTTATTTCGGGAAGGAGCCTCCCGAGAACGAGAGGTTTGTAAAGGTTTTCTTTAAGGGTGATAAGCTCTACATGGTCTCCGACGCTCCCCTCGAATGGTTCAAGATGAACGGAGAGAAAGGAGGGGACGTGAAGGCGATGGAGGAGTTTCCCCTCGAACAGAGAAAGGTCTACAGAAGGGAAGGTATAGTCTTTATACTCCTCGATGCCCTCAAGGAAGGAGAGCTGAAGATAAACAGGGAAAATATACGGGGTAATTTAGAACGACACGTTTCAGCCATGAAGCTCAGGCTCAACTACGAGGGCAAGGAAAAGCTAACGGATCTTATCTTTGTAAAGGAGGGCGGATTTACCTATCTGCCCACCAGAGTCGAGCTCGGAGACGCCACCTTAGAGATAGCTTACGGTCAGAAGGAGATGAAGCTGCCCTTCTCCCTGAAGTTAGAGGACTTTATCATAGAGAGATACCCCGGATCCAACGCCCCCTCCTCCTACGAGAGCAAGGTGGTCGTCATCGATAAGGAGAAAGGGAAAACCTTTCCCTACAGGATATACATGAACCACACCCTCGACTACAGGGGCTACAGGTTCTTCCAGATGTCCTACGATCCCGACGAGAGGGGAACGGTTCTGTCCTTCAACAGGGACCCCGGCGTTCTGCCCACCTACCTGGGGTACACGCTCCTATGTGCTGGTCTGGTCGCCCTCTTGGGTGTTAGGTTCAGGAGGATGTTCGCCGTCCTGATCCTGTTCCTTCCCCTCATGAGCTGGAGCTTCCCCACCAGACCTCCTGCCAATCCCTCCGAAGCCCTCGAGATCGTCAGAAAGGTGGACAGAAAGGTGGCGGAGGAGTTCTGCACGCTCACGGTTCAGACGGCGGACGGAAGGATGGAAACCCTCCACACCTTCGCCCTCGAGGTTGCCAACAAGGTGCACGGCAAGCCCAAGATTCTCGGACTTACCCCCTGTCAGGCTCTTTTAGGGATGATGGCTCTTCCCCTCCACTGGCAGGCTCTTCCGGTGGTGAAGGTGGACCATCCGGAGCTGAAGAAGAAGCTGGGGGTTCTTCCGAACGCCAAGTACTTCGCCTACCTCGATGCCATAGGACCCAACAGAACCTACAAGCTCGCCGAGGAAACCGATCAGGCGAACAGGAAGGAACCTTCGAGGAGAACCCAGAAGGACAAGGAGGCTCTGAAGATAGCGGAGAGACTCAGCATCCTCTTCATGATCTTTACGGGGGAGCTGCCGAGGATATTCCCCCTCGAGGGGGACCCCAACAAAACCTGGTACGGGATCGCCACCGCCGTTACCCGCTTCCCCAAAGAAGAGGCTGAAAAGATAACAGCAACCATGAGAAAGTTCTTCGTGGGTGCCCTCCTTGGAGTCGACAGGGGGGACTGGAAGGTCTTCAGGGAAGCCCTCGCAGAGCTGAAGGAGTATCAGAGAACCCGTGGAGCGGACCTCGTTCTCTCCGATACGAGGGTAAAGATGGAGATCCTCTACAACAGGCTAAACATTTTTGAGCGTTCGACCCTCCCCTTTCTCCTTCTGGGGATTCTGTTCTTTGTGGTTCTCGTGGGGGAGTCCGTCTTCTCCGGCAGCAGAAAACTCGGAGCTTTCAGACTCTTTCTGGTTTCCCTTTACGGTCTGCTGACCGCTATCCTCATCGCAGGTCTCGGTCTCCGGTGGTATGTGGCGGACCACGCACCCTGGAGCAACGCTTACGAGTCCATAGTCTTTATGGGAGCGTCCGCAGCGGTGGCGGGGTTGATCTTTATGAGGAAATCCTTCGCACCCCTTGCGGGATCCCTCATGGCGGGAGCCTTTCTCTTCATAGCCCATCTGAACTGGTTAGATCCGCAGGTAACGAACCTTGTTCCTGTGTTAAAATCCTACTGGCTCATATTTCATGCGGGGGTAACGGTGGCGAGCTACGGCTTTCTGGGGCTTGCGGCTATACTGGGCTTCATAGGGCTTGTTTTCATGGCTCTGCCGGGGAAGTGGTCCCGAAGGGTTAACCTTAGGGAGATAGCCAAGACGGCGGAGTTCTCGATGCTGGTAGGCTTCGTTCTGATCAACATAGGTAATATCTTGGGAGCGGTGTGGGCAAACGAGTCCTGGGGAAGATACTGGGGGTGGGATCCCAAGGAAACGTGGACGCTTATAACAATTCTGGTCTACGCCATAGTTCTCCACCTCAAGTACACGCCCTTCTACTCCCTGTACACCTTCCTCGCCCTGTCGATGTTCTCCTATCTGAGCGTTCTGATGACCTACTTCGGTGTGAACTTCCTGCTTTCTGGGCTTCACTCCTACGCTTCCGGTGAGTTCCTGCTTCCCCGATGGGTCTACTTTGCCCTCGCCGGGCTTGGAACCCTTGCGGTTTTAGCTTTTAGAAACAGAAACAGCGTCAGGGAGGTTGCAGGGTCGTGATCGCCCTTGTGGTTGCTCTGGTGGTGGTCTGGTTGTCCTACGCAGGGGAGGTGGTGCACCCCCCCTATCAGATGGGGGACTGTTCGGTATGCCACGTTAAAACCAAGGACGGATACAGCGAAGCTCTGAACATGAAGGTTCCCGACCTGTGCTACATGTGCCATCCGCGAAAGGATGAGAAAAAGGTCGTCCACAACCCCGTAAAGGCTGGAACCTGTACCCTCTGCCACGATCCCCACAAGTCGAGAACCCCGAGGCTCCTGAAGGCTCCTTCAGTGAACGATCTCTGTGTGTCCTGTCATCCCAGCATAGAGCGTCTTCTCAAGAAGTCGAAGGTTCACCCCCCCGTTACGCTGATGGGCTGCACAGCCTGCCACGATCCCCACTCAGAAGACAACGAGCTGAGGTTGAAGATGCCCAGAAAGGAGATATGCTTCATGTGCCATCCGGACAAGAAGGAATTTACGGAAAAAGTTGAGAACAAACACAGCGCCGTTTTCATAAGGGACGGATGCCTTAACTGCCACAATCCCCACGGAGCTGATCATCCCAAACTGATCCTGACCGCTGTTCCCAAGGACCTCTGCCTGTCCTGCCACGACAAAGTTATGAGCAGGGAGGAGGACGGTCAGCACATAAAGAACATGGCAGAGCATTTCGCCATGAACAAGGATCCCCACGGACCCAATCAGTGGGGGGACTGCGTAACGTGCCACAATCCCCACGGTTCCGATAACTACAGGATGCTGAAGGCACCCTTTCCGCCGCGCTTTTACTCCTCCTTCAGCAAGGACAACTACATATGCTTCATGTGCCACGATGCAACACCCTTTACCCAGAAGGAAACCGAGGTTACCGG
>DRNB01000179.1 GCA_011375045.1 Aquifex aeolicus | reverse complement strand
CCTGTAGAGGGCGTCGTAAACCTCCATGATAGCTCCGCCCGGCAGCCCGAATATGACCTCGACACCTTCCTCTTTGAGGGTTTCTATAACCAGATCCGCTCCTTTGCTCGGCATTTCTCTTCTCCCACTTTCTGAAACGTAATATATAAAAATTTGTGTTAAAACTCCGCAAGTTCAAGAGAACCTTTTCCCCTGAAGGTATCCTTATAATTACTTCTTAGACATGAGCTGGTCAACCGAGGTAAAGCTCGGAGCCTTCGTGGCGGCAACCTCGCTCGCCTTCGCCTTCCTGATACTGACCTTCGGTGAGATTCCCCTGTTCAAACCCAAGATGAAGGAGTACGTGGTTTACTTCGAGGACGTCGGGGGGCTGTCCATAGGAGCGGAGGTGAGGGTGTCGGGCATCCGGGCTGGAACTGTAACGGACATAGTCCTCGAAGAAGGTAGGGTAAGGGTAAGGTTTGCTGTGGAGGAGAAGTTCCGGATCTTCAGGGACGCTTCAGCTCAGATAGGAACACTGGGTCTCATGGGGGACAAGTTCCTGGCTGTGTATCCCGGAAACCCTAAGTCGGGTGAGCTGAAGGAGGGAGAGGAGATCGTATCCTCGGAGGGTGTGGCGGACACCGACAAACTCATAAGGGAGCTTACCCGAACGGCGGAGGGCTTCCGCCTCGTGGCTGAAAACCTCAACAGGATCCTTCAGGAAAACAGGGAGAACCTCCAGCAGGCGATAGTTAACCTGAGAGAGCTTACCCGCATCCTCAACGAGATAGCTCAGGAGAACAGGGAGAATCTGAGGGTTCTGATAGCTCAGATGAGCACCCTCACGGATAACCTTAACAGAACCCTTCCCTCCGCCATAGCTTCCATGGAGAAGCTCTCCGAAGAGCTCAGGGGTATAGCCTCCGAAAACAGGGAGGATGTAAGGGCGCTGATAGCCAATCTGAGGAGTATATCAGACGATCTCAAAGGTGATCTGCCCCTCCTCGTGAGCAACCTCAACGACCTTGCGGAAAACCTCAGCAGCGTGGTTTCCGAGAACAGGGACGATCTGAGGAAAACCCTCGCCAACCTCTCCGATATAACGGAAAAGCTCAGAAGAAGCTCCCAGAGGCTCGACAACATACTTCACAGGATAGAAAGCGGCAAGGGAACCATCGGCAGGCTTGTAACGGACGAGGAGCTTTACGAGAGCGTAACCAAGGGAGCCCGGCTTTTTGGAGAGGCTGGAGAGGTTATAACGAAAACGAGGATATACGTGGGCTTCGGAGGGGAGGCGTACTCCCAAGGGGACGCAAAGGGCTACATGTCCCTGAGGGTTCAGCCTGAAAGGAAAACCTACTACCTCCTCGAGCTGGTGGGGGATTCCCGGGGAAGGGTTTACACGGAGCAGATAGTAGGGGGCGATGAAATCGTAAAGAAGGAGTTTAAACCCGAGCTGACCCTTCAGATAGCCAAGAACTTCTTCGTTGGGGAGGACAGATACCTTACGGTCAGGGCGGGGCTGAAGGAATCGACGGGAGGTGTAGGGTTCGATGTAATCCCCCGCAGGGGTGTGAGGATATACTCGGATATATGGGACACGGGCAGAAAGGACAGACCCGGGGAGAGGGGTCTCAACCCCAACCTTCAGGTGGGAATTCAGTTGAGGATAAAGGGACCCCTTTACACCCGGTTCGGGGGCGATGATCTGCTCAACGACAGGCTGAGGGGAGCCTTCTTAGGGGTAGGTATGGACTTTTCGGAAGATCACCTCAAGTACCTTTTAGGGGGTATGGGGGGACTACCCTTACCTTAAATTTGTATTTTAATTAATTTATTATTGAGGGATTGAAATGTTCAAAGAGCAGATAAGGAATCTCTACAGGACCAACTTAAACCTGAAAAAGGAGGAGATCCTCCTGATCTTCACGGATACGGAGAAGGGGTATCTGGTGGATCTCCTGAAGGAGTTCCGGGAGGTGGGGGAGGAGCTGGCCAGAGAGGTCAGGCATCTGGTTTACCCCTCGACGGGCGTCCACGGAAGGGAGCCTCCGGAGGAGCTCTGGCGCCTCACCTTCGGAGATGCGGCGGTCGATGAGCTTGTCCAGAGGGATCTTCTCTGGAAGATTCTCGAGAAGGATCAGTTCCCTCAGGAGGAGGTTGTCTCCGTTCTCAGAGAGAAAGCTACGGAGGTTCCGCAGGTTGTAGTTGCCTTTCCCTACTACTCCACGACCCACACCTTCTTCAGGAAGGTTCTCACGGAGGAGTTCGGGAGCAGATACGCCTCCATGCCCCTCTTCGATCCGACCATGTTCCTCACCTCTATGAACGTGGACTGGGAGTTTGTCTCCCGGCTGAGCGGAGAGATCGCAGACGTGCTCACGGAAGCCGAGTGGGTTCACGTTAAATCGGACTACGGAACCGATCTCGAGTTTTCCGTCGCTAACAGAAAGGGGCTTGCGGACACGGGACTCTTCCACAGGCCCGGAGACTACGGAAACCTTCCGGCGGGGGAAGCCTTCATCGCTCCCGTTGAAAGCGAGGCTTACGGCAGGCTGGTGATCCTCTACGCTCCGGATCGTCGGCTGGAGAGACCGATAACCCTGCGCTTCATAGACGGCGGTGTGGAAAGCATAGAAGGTTTTGAGGATTACAGATACTTTGTGGAGGACATCTTTAAGAGGATGCCCTCCGCCCGGTTTATCGCCGAGTTCGGTGTGGGCACCAACCCTAAGGCTTCACGGCCGGACAACGTTCTCGAAGCGGAGAAGATCCTGGGAACCGTTCACATAGCCATAGGGGACAACCACACCTTCGGCGGTGTGAACAGGGTTGGCTTTCATACGGACTACGTGGTCTTTGAACCGACAGTTCGCTTAGGAGGAAGAGGATGGGAAAAAGAGCTGCTTCAAAAAGGAAAACTCCAGAAGATATAAAGCTCGATTTCACAAGCCGGATACACCTCTTCGAGGACCTAAATCCCGAAGAGCTCAGGGAGGCAACAAGGTATATGACCCTGAAGAGCTACGAGAGGGGGGACTACCTCTTCTTCGAGGAGGATGCGGAACCCGGCATATTCATCCTCGTGGAGGGACTCGTTAAGCTCATAAAGGAAACGCAGGACGGTAAGACCATAATCGTGCGCTTGGTCTTCCCCGGAGACGTCTTTGGCTGGATCGAGTGGGGCAGAGCGCAGGGCAACATCACCTACTACACCGCCATGGCTGTTCTGGACAGCAAGGTCCTGTATATATCCAACAGGGACTTTATAAACCTCGCCATAAAGTATCCCGCGGTTGCCATAAGGATGACCTGCGATGCGACGGCGAACCTGCTCCAGACCTACGAGATACTCAAGAGCATAGCCTCCGGCAGGGTGGAGGAGAGGATAGCCAAGGTGCTCCTCGAACTCGCCGAGAAGGCAGGGACCAGAAAGAACGACAAGATCATCATCAGGCTCCCCCTGACCCGTCAGGATATAGCCGAGATGACGGGAACCACCGTGGAGACCGCCATAAGGGTGATGAGCAGGTGGAAGAAGCAGGGAATTATAAACACCGAGCGCGGATACATAGAGATACTTAACAGAAGAGAGCTTGAGAAGCTTTTGGTGTAAAATAGGTTAGCATGAGGAAGGGGAGCGCTCTCCTTTTGCTGTCGTTCACGCCTGTGCTCTACGGCATGTCGGAGCCTGCCCCGATCCCCTCGGAGCTCAAGGAGGTAAAGATCAGGATAACCGATGCGCAGGGCGTTTCCCATAGCCTGAAGGGGATCAGATGCTCGGACGGAACCCTCAGACTCAAGCGGGGCGCTCTCAGCTACTCGGTCCCCCTGTCCTCCGTCAGGAGGATAACCTCCCTTTCCTCCGCGGGGGGAAACGTCAGGATAAGGGTAGAGTTCGTAGACGGAAGCGCCGAGGAGTTCGAGATCTCAGCCACGACGAGGTGCGTATCCGAATCCAGGGTGGGCACCGTCAGCTTCCACATGGCTGAGATCCGTGAGATGGAGCTCCTTCAGGGAGAAAGCAGATGAGCAGATTCTTACTTCCCCTTATAGCGGGTGCCTTCTTCGCAGGTTTTATGATGGGCGCCTCCGGAAGCGTCAAGGACGGGGAGGACGAATACTCCTATCTGAAGCTCTTCACGGACGTGCTGAAGATCGTCAAGGAGAACTACGTGGAGGAGCCCAGGATAAAGGATCTCATATACGGAGCCCTCAACGGTATGGTAACCTCCCTCGATCCCTTCTCCGCCTTCTTCCCGCCGGAAAAGTACAAGGAGTTCATGGAGGAAACGGAGGGTGAGTTCGGAGGGGTGGGCATAGAGATAAGTATGGAGAAGGGCAGACCCATAGTGGTAGCTCCCATAGAGGGAACGCCCGCCTACAAGGCAGGTCTCAGAGCGGGTGATGTCATCATAGCCGTGGACGGCGAGGACACCTTCGGCAAGACCCTTCTCGAGATAGTCAAGAAGATAAGGGGGAAACCCGGCACGAAGGTTACGCTGACCATAATGAGGAAGGGAGCGGACAAACCTGTAAAGGTGGAGATTACGAGAGCTATTATCAGGATAGAGAGCGTCAAATACACCAAATACGAGGATCTGGGCTACGTGAAGATAATTCAGTTTCAGCACTACACCGCCCGGGATCTGCGTAAAGCCCTCAAGGACCTCATAGCCCAGGAGGTGAAGGGTCTCATTATAGATCTGAGGAACAACCCCGGAGGGCTTCTTTCCGAGGCGGTCAAGGTTTCCGATCTGTTCCTGCCCGAGGGCAAGCTCATCGTTTACACAAAGGGCAGAAGGGATGAGGAGAAATACTACGCCAAGGAGGAACCGCTCGTTCCGAGTTACATCCCCGTTGTTATCCTGATAAACAAAGGTTCCGCCAGCGCCTCGGAGATAGTTACCGGCGCCCTTCAGGATCACGGAAGAGCGACCATAGTGGGTGAAAAGAGCTTCGGCAAAGCCTCCGTTCAGAACATCATACCCCTCGAAGACAACTCAGCCCTGAAGCTGACCGTAGCCTACTACTACACCCCCAAAGGAAAGCTCATCCACAAGGAGGGCATAACCCCCGACGTGAAGGTCGAGATGGACGCCAAGACGTGGGAGAAGCTCTCCGAAACGGTCAGGAAAATGAGGATAGAGAGCAACGGCAAGAAGGTTATCCTGCTGCCGGAGATAGACGTTCAGCTCAGGAAGGCTCTCGAGGTTCTCAGGGCGAAGCTCACCCAGAAAGAAGCTGCATGATAACCTTAGCCGTAGAAACCTCCTGTGATGAAACCGCCTTGGCTCTCTACGATTCTGAGAGGGGACCCATCGGGGACGTCCTGCTCTCTCAGGCAAAAAAGCACGCCCCCTTCGGGGGCGTAGTTCCGGAGCTTTCCGCCAGAGAGCACACCCGCAACCTGCTGCCTCTTTTCGACAGCCTGCTCAGGGAAACAGGGTTCGACCTCAGGGGGATAGACTTTGTCTCCTTCACCCTCACGCCCGGGCTGATCCTGTCCCTCACGGTGGGGGTTTCCTTCGCCAAAGCCGTCGCCTACACCCTCTCCGTTCCTCTGGTGCCCGTTCACCACCTCGAGGGACACATATACTCCGTTTTTCTAACGGGCGCCTGTGAGTATCCCCTGATCGCCCTCATAGTTTCCGGCGGACACACGGACCTTTTCCTCGTGGAGGACTTCGGCCGCTACAGGTTTCTGGGGGGAACCCTCGACGATGCGGTGGGGGAGAGCTTCGACAAGGTGGCGCGGATGCTCGGTCTCGGCTACCCCGGAGGTCCCCTGATAGACGAGTTAGCCCGCAGGGGGACCCCCCGCTACAGACTGCCCAAGCCTATGCTGGACAGGGATACTCTGGACTTCTCCTTCAGCGGACTCAAGACCGCGGTCGCCGGTCTGATAAGGAGCGAGAAGGCGCTGAAGGTGGAGGATTTAGCCGCCTCCTTCCAGTCGACGGTGGTCGAGATCCTTCTGAGGAAGACGCTCCGCGCCGTCGAACTTACGGGGGTGAAGAGGGTCGCGGTCGTCGGCGGTGTTTCCGCCAACAGGGATCTGAGGAGGGTTTTCCGGGAGGAGATGGAGAGGAGGGGAGTGTCCCTCCTCATACCCGAACCCCGGCTGTCCACCGACAACGCTCTGATGATAGCCTACGCAGGGGTGGAGCGCTTCAGGAGGGGGGTGGTGGCGGAGCTGGACGTCAACCCGGACCCCAGCGTCCCCCTCGAGGAGTTCGGCAGGCTATGGACCTGACATGGCGAGAGCCTTCTTGAAGATCTCCCTGTCCCCCCTGTATTTGAGCAGCTTCCGGGCTGTCTCCACGGGAAAGAAGGAGGCGTCCAGAACCTCGTAGGAGGGGGTCGGCGATCCCTCGAGGTATCTCATGAGGTAGTATCTGACCCTCTTGAAGATCTTTTCCCCCTTCATCTGATACCAGTAGGAGATCTCACCCACGTAGCCGACGATCTCCCCCCTTACACCCGTCTCCTCCAGAACCTCCCTGACCGCGGTCTCCTCCGGAGCCTCCCCCTCCTCCACGAGACCCTTCGGAAAGGTCCACACACCCGAAGGGTTCTTTACGAGGAGAACCTCTCCGTCTCTGAAGAGAACACCTCCCGCGGAGAACTCCCTTCTCATGAGTTCACAAGCTCCACCAGCTCTCTGGCTCCCCTCAGGGTGTTCTCGGTGGTGGTTCCCATGAGGCGGGCTATCTCCCTGAACTTCTCCTCCTCTCCGAGGCGACGGACCTGAACGTAGGGGATACCTCCCAGAAACTCCTTTTCGGTTACCAGATTGAGGTCTCCGGCGGCGCAGACGGGTGCGGAGTGGGTTATGACGATCACCTGCATCCTGCGGGAGAGCTTTTTCAGGAGCCTTGCGAGCTTCACCGAGGTTTCACCGCTCACCCCCACGTCCACCTCGTCGAATATGTAGGTTTCCGCGGGCGGAAGGACGAGGGCGAGGGCGAGGAAGAGTCTCGTCAGCTCACCGCCGGAGGCTATCTCCCCTAAGGGCTTCAGCTCTCCCCGGTAGGAAGAAAACAGGAAGCGTATCCGGTCCGCACCGGTGCGTGAGGGTTCAGCTTCCTCCACGCTTACCCTGAACTCCGCCTCCCCGAGGTTCAGATCCCTCAGGATCCCCTTCACCTCCTCCGAGAGGCTGACCGCCGCCTTCTTCCTCGCCTCCGTAAGGATCCTGCAGGTGCGGAGCAGTTTCTCTCCGATCTCCCGCCGGCGCCTCTCGAGGCTTTCGATCTCCTCCAGAAGGCTCTCACAGCTCAGAAGCTCCTCCCTGAGAAGCTCCACCTCCCTTAGTATCTCCCTGTAAGGTCTGCCGTATTTGCGCTCGAGGCGCT
>DRNB01000178.1 GCA_011375045.1 Aquifex aeolicus | reverse complement strand
CACGGGTAGCAGGTGTTTCTTTTACTTCTGGCGGCGGGGGTGGGATTTGAACCCACGGCAGGGCTGAATCACCCTGCAAGGGATTTCGAATCCCCCGCGTTCGTCCGCTCCGCCACCCCGCCTGAACTTAAAATTATAGGCATGAACAGCATGACAGGCTTCGGCAGAGGTGTGGAGGAGAGCGAGGGATGGAAGGTGAGCGTTATGATGCGATCCCTCAACGGTAAAGGACTCGATGTGAACGTCAGGATGCCTTCCTTCATGATGCCCGTGGAACCCAAGATAAAGGACAGGGTAAGGGAAAAGCTCCGCAGGGGAAGCGTTCAGGTGGTGCTGGATGTAGAATCGAAGCAGGTTCTCCCTCCGGTGGACGTTGACAGGCTCGTGAAGAACGCCGAGATGCTCAGGGACCTCTCCCGCAGAATTCTCTCTCTGAACGTAAGCGACGATACCATCTTCGAGCTCAGCTGGAAGTATTCTGAAAAGGCGGTAGTGGAGATCGATGAGGAGCTCGAAAAGACCGCCCTTCGGGCGGTGGATACGGCTTTAGAGGAGCTCCTTACAAGCCGTCAGAGGGAGGGACGCGCCCTCCAGGAGGATCTCGCAGGCAGAGCTGACAGGATAGAGGAGCTACTTCAGAGGATCGTGGAGGTGAAGGACAGGATAACTGAAAGGATCAGGGAAAAGGTAGCAGAAAGAGCGAAGAGACTTAACCTCACCGAGGAGCATCCCCTCGTTCTGAACGAGATAACCTTTCTGCTGGAGAAGATGGATGTGGAGGAAGAGGTTACCCGACTCCGAACCCATCTGAGCAGGTTCAGAAAGCTCCTGACGGAGGAAGGGGACGTAGGTAAAAAGCTGGAGTTCCTCGCTCAGGAGATGCACAGGGAGATAAACACCCTCGGGAACAAAATTCCTGAACTGTCCCAGTACGTAGTGGAGATAAAGGCGGAGATAGACAGGATAAAGCAGCAGGCTGCCAACGTGGAGTGAGCTACAGTATGAGCATACCGTCGCCGTAACTGTAAAACCTGTACCTTCTCCTGACCGCCTCTTTGTAAGCTTTCAGTATAAGCTCCCTGCCCCCGAAAGCGCAGACCATAACCAGCAGCGAGGATCTGGGCAGGTGAAAGTTGGTGATCATGGCGTCCACCACCCTGAACACAAAACCCGGGTATATGTAGAGATCCGTCCATCCCTCGAAAGCCTTGAAGGGTCTGGTCTCAAGAGCTCTGACAACCGTTGTGCCCACCGCGATTACCCTTTTGCCCCTTTCCTTCGCTCTGAGAACCGCGCGGACTGTCTCGGGAGGAACCCTGACGTATTCAGGCTCTACCGTATGGTCTTCCACACGTTCGCTCTTCATAGGTTTGAAGGTTCCGTAGGAAACGTGAAGGGTAAGGAAAGCCTTCTCCACACCCTTCCCTTCGAGCTCTGAAAGAAGCTCCGGAGAGAAGTGAAGACCTGCGGTGGGTGCCGCAACCGCCCCCTCCTCACGGGCAAAAACAGTCTGATAGTATTTTCTGTCTATCTCCTCCTCCCCCCGCTTCAGGTAAGGGGGTATGGGAATGTGCCCGTATCGATCTATGAGGGCAAGAGGATCCTCTCCGTGGAGTCTGACCAGGAACCTCCCCTCTCCCAGGTGTTCGAGAACCTCCACCTCGAAATCCTCCCCCACGCGGATCTTCAGACCAGCCCTTATGTTCTTTCCCCCCACAAGAGCCCTCCAGAGATCCCTCTTTATGTAGTCGGTCAGAACCACCTCCACCTTCCCACCCGTGGGTTTCCTTCCGTAAAGTCTGGCGGGGATAACCTTCGTATCGTTGAACACCAGAAGATCTCCTTTCTCGAGGTAGCGGGGAAGCTCCCAGAAGGTGGCGTGCTCTATCTCCCCGCTCTCTCTGCGCACCACCATGAGCCGGGCGCTGTGCCTCGGAACCGCAGGATATCTGGCTATCAGATCCTCCGGCAGGGGGTAATCGAAGTCCTCAACCTTCATCCCGAACATTTAATTTAAGGAGAATAGGTGCCAGAAGGGTGGTAACTGCAACCACGAAGACCACAACCGCGTAGCCTACACTGTCTATGGCTTTAAAACTCCTGCCGAACTCTGCGAAGATGAGCCCCACCTCGCCCCGGGGCATCATCGAAAGGCCAATGTTGAGCTTCTCCCTGAAGTTGCCCGGCGCCACGAAACCCGCTATGACCTTTCCAAAGATGGCGATCGCTATGAGCGAGAGGGAAAAGATCCAGAACTCCTTTGAGGAGAAATCGATTGCCTTCAGGTTGAGGGCAAGACCCACGGAGACAAAAAATATAGGTGCCATTATGTTGGTGAGGGGTGTAATACCCTCCTCTACCCTGTGAACGATCTTCTCGTTTAGCCGAAGGAAGGCTGCAAAGGGAACAGCAAAACGTCTGGAGAGAGCCAGACCTGCGGTGAAGGCGCCCAGTATCTCGGGAGAGCCCACGCTGTAGGCTGCGTAACCCACCCCCAGAATAAGAGCCAGTATGGACGCCGGGATTACCTCCGGTTCGTTCAGCTTTTCAACTATCCAGGACAGCAGTTTGGCGGCGAAGCGGGCGACGAAGGGTGCGATAACAAAGAACATCCCTATATGAATCATGAGGTTTGTTGTAGCCTCCAGATTGACCTCCTTGGTTTTTGAGAACTCGTAGAGGGCGGCGAGGATAACCACCCCTAGAATGTCGTCCAGAACCGCCGCGCCCAGAACTATCTGAGCGAACCGGGTTTTGTGCTTTCCAAGATCGGTGAGAACCCTTACAGTTATTCCTATGCTCGTTGCCGTTAGCGCTCCTCCTATAAAGAGGGAGCTTATCAGGGGCATATCGAGCAGATAGTAGGAGATCACAAAACCACCGCCGAAGGGAACTACCGCCCCTACAAACGCCACCAGAATAGACCAGATTCCCACTCTGACGAGCATGTGAAGGTCCGCTTCGAGACCGACCTCGAACAGTAGGAGAATAACCCCCAGCTCCGCCAGAACCTTTACCGCTTCGCTGAGGGGAATCCAGCCAAGGAGGCTCTGTCCCAGAATAACACCGGCGAAAACTTCTCCGAGAACGGCAGGGATACCCATCCTCTTGAAGAGGGTGCCAAACATCCTGCCGGATATGAGTATGATGGCTATGTGAAGAAAAAGTGTATGTATATCAACGCTTACGCTATTTTCAACTCCGGGTGCCGCTGCCATTTTCCGACGCCTATTTTAACATTTACGGATCATAGGGGTCCGGGTTTACCCAGGTGGTAGCCCTGGCCGTAGTGAACGCCCACCTTCCTAAGCTCCTCAGCTATCCTTTCGTTCTCCACAAACTCTCCGACCACCTTTATACCCACCTCGCGACAGAAACGGGTTACCATCTCGGTCAGGAGTCTGCTCATTTTGTTCCTGTGAATGTCCCTGATTATACTTCCGTCTATCTTCAGGTAGTCGATCCTCATCTGGGTTAGGTTAACCAGATTAGAGTATCCCGCTCCGAAGTCATCTATGCATATCCTGTAGCCGAGCTTTCTCAGCTCCCCTAAGGCGCTCTTTACCCCCTCGAAGGAGGGGATACCCTCCACCTCGGTGATTTCCAGAAGCATCCTCTTCCTTATGTCCTTTTCGACGCCGAGAAGAGCTTCGAAGACGCTCTCGTCGGTAACGTCAGTCGGAGCTAAGTTTATGCTTATCTTCAGATCCTCCCTTTCTCTAAGGAGCTTTACGTTCAGAGCTATGATCTCTCTGACGAACCTCGTGTATATAAACGTTCCCTTTATATCTTCCAGAAAGAAGGCGGGTGTATAGATCTCTCCCTCTTCCCCCCTTATCCGGGCGAGGGCTTCGTAGTGGATGACCCTGCCGCTCTGAAGGTCAATAACGGGCTGGTAGTGGCACAGGATCCTTCCCCCGTCTATGGCTTCCGTTACCTCTCCCACGGAGAGCTTCCTCTTGAGTTGCTCCACGCTCTCGTCGTAAGCCTCGACTCTGTCCTTACCTTCCCTCTTCGCCCTGTAAAGGGCTCTGTCCGCATTCTTTATGGTTTCCTCGAGGGATCGCTCCCTCCCTGTGGAGATATTGAGACCTACCGAGATCCTTACTCTTATTTCGTTGCCCCTGTAGCGAACTGTGTGCTTCTTTATCCTGTCCTTGATGTCTTCGAAAAACTCTATAACCTGCGTTTTGTTCCTGAACATCTCCTTGGGAACCAGAACCATAAACTCCTCGCCCGCGTATCTTATCAGTATGGCGCGCTTTATGTTTCTCCTGAGAAAGTCCGCCAGCTCCCTGAGAACGGCGTCCCCCGCCTCCTCCCCGTAGGTGGCGTTAACCTTCCTGAAGTCGTCTATATCCATCAGCGCCAGGTAGTAGCGGGAGATGTCCAGACTGGGAACGGTCTCCGAAAGGTAGTTCCGGTTGAAGAGTCCGGTTAGCCTGTCGGTGTAAAGCTCCCGCAGGAGCTTTCGCTTCTTCAGATACTGATACAGAGCCATGTAAAGGAAGAAGAGGGAGGCTATTATCGAGCCGGTGGAGAGCTGTCTTATCAGGTTCAGGGAGCTTCTGACCTCTCTGATCTTCTGAACGGAGATGTCCGCAACCAGAAGGGCGCGTGCTTCATCCCCCTGAACTATGGGCTTCAGATAGGTGGCTCCTATGGTGTGAAGGTTCGTCTGAATTATGACAACGGTCTTCTTTTCCCTGAGAGCCTCCAGCCACTTATCCTCGTGGAGCACGTCGAGCTTCTCCCCTATCTCCGCTCTGTCCTCCTTGGATCCATCTGCGAGGAATCTGAACTTACCCTCCTTGTCCCTGTAAACGATGTAAACGTACTTTATCTCCGGAGTAACAAGAAGCGAAAGGATATCTTCGACGTTCCTCCTTAGCTTTCTGTTGTTGTAAAAGGCTGTTACTATGTCCCTGCTGCCCACCTTTGCTCTGATCAGAGCCTCCACGTTGCTGAAGGTGTGTCCCACCACCGAAACCATATCGGAGATCATCCTTTGCTGAACGTGCTCTTCCACCTTAACGGAGCCTATGTATACGGGTACAGAGGTGGATATAACAAGGACAAGGAGGAGAAGGAAGAAAACGTCTATTCGGGGAGTCTGGAGCTTCATGCTCCTTTCCCTCCGGGTTTAGGGTGCCTGCTACCAAGGGATTCTATAAAGCGGTTGTACTCCGGTGGCAGCTTTATCTTCTTTTTTCTGAGTCTTTCCCTTATGAAGAGGATGTTGGGTCTTCCCTTCTTCCAGAAAAAAGCTCCCACGCAGTCCTCCCTGAGGAAGATGTCCTTCCTGCGGGAGGAAAAGAGTATCTTTCCACCGCAACCCTTTGGTAGCTTTCCCCTGTAAACACCCGCGAGGAAAACTATGTCCGCCTTCCTGCAGCTTCTGGACTCCTTCAGCCGTTTTGAATAGGTGCTGATGTTCTTGGAAAAGTAATCACGCCTGCTTCCAAGGATAACGACCCTGACCTCCTTTTTCTTCGTTATGTCGGAGAAGATCTTTTCAAGGATTCTGACCTCGAGCTCCCTCTCGTCGGAGAAGCTTCTGGTTATCACCTCCCCGAACCCTAAGGTGAAGCCCAGCAAAAGGAGGATCAGATACCTCATCAGAACACCCAGTCCACGCTCAGGTAAAAGGTTCTCTCCCGCACAGGATAGGCGTCAACGTTGCCGGTCTGGAGCGCGAGGTAGGGAACCCTGATCGCCCTGTTGAGGAGGTTCTCCCCCTTGATCCTCACCGAAAGGTCTTCCGTAACGCTGTAGGAAACGCCGGCGCTCAGATCGTAGCCGTCCTCTATTCTCCTTCCCCTGTACTCGAAGCCTCTTCTGTAAACGAGTTCCGTGAAGGTGTGGATCCTGCGGAAGGAGGAAAGGAGCCTCAGATACCCTCCGGCGGTGGGGGACAGTCTGACCTCCGGATCCAGAGAAAAGCTGTAACCGAGCTGGATCCTGTGGTTCTCGGAGATATCGTGTTCCACATCGAGGTAAACCGGTTTGTATTCGAGGATCTCGTCCAGATTCCTGAGGAGACCGGAGCTGTCCGGAGCTATGCTGTGCTTTACCCTTACGTAGCCTCCGCCCACGTTTACCCTCGTTTGTCCGAAGGAGAAGATAGCCTCCGCGGTTGCGGAGAGGGGTATCTTTATGGTGTCCAAATCCCTGCGGGATATTTCTATGTCGTAGAAGTAGGGGGGGATGTAGCTTCTGGAGAGAAAGCCCTTCAGGTAAACGCCCCTGCGGGGCGTCGTTATGTAACCCACCCTCAGGATGTACTCCTCGAAGTCCTTGAAGCCTCCGTTTCTGTAATACTTATCGAGCTTCACGCCCCCTATCAGCAGGTTCCGGGGATCGAGGGAGAACTGATCTTCCAGGATGAGGGAGTATATCTCCTGTCTGTTGAAGGGGACCGTGCTCCCCACGTTGACCCGGGTGCCTCCGAGGGTTGTGTAGTAACGGGAATCCACGTCAGCGTTGTAGAGCTTATAGGAGACAGCGGTCAGCAGTTTGTTCCTGCGCCTGCTGAAGGTTTTGGAGAGGTATATGTCTATCTTGTTGAAGAAAGCGTTTTCGTAAAAATCCCTGGGATTGTTCAGGGGGTTGAGGGGATCCATGAAGATGGGAATGAATAGCCCCGAGGAGCTACTTTCGTAGTGCTTCCTCCGGTGGTTGTCGAGGGAGAACACGAACTTGAGGGATCTGTCCTCTAAAGGGTAGGCGGTCAGGACGAAGTAAAGATCCTCAGCTTTCGTGTAACCTTCCTCAGCCACGTTGTCGGTGGCGAACCCCAGGAAGGGGGTTCTGTTTACGGATCCGTAACCCAGCTCTAACTTGACGTTGGAGAAGTAAAGTCCTGCAAAGGCGTACCTGTAGTAAGCGTCTCTGGAGAGGGTTTCGCCCCCCAGGGTGTAATCCTTCCTGTTGTCGCTTCCGGTGGACAGCAGGAAAACGTAGGAGGTCTCAGGATCCAGCTCCTCAGCTCTGTAAAAAACCAGATCGTAACCTTTTCTGGAGCTTGCGGTGCTCCGGATTCTGCTGACGTTCTCCCTGCGGGGATCCTTGGTGTAGATCTTGATTATCACGATGGCTGGTTCGTTCCCCAGCTCTATGGCGCCCGGTGCCTGGTATATCTCCACGTGCTCGATCAGATCGAGGGGGAAGTTTTCCCACACAAGGAAGGGAGAGCCTGTGTGGAGGGAGGAAACCTCGTGATCGTTTATGTAAAGTCTGTAGTATTTCGGTATAACCGAGTAGGCGCCGAACTCGAAGAGCGACAGCACGCCGAACCTGTTGTTGAGGAGGGTGAAGTACCTCAGGGACTTAAGGAGATCCCCGAGCCTGTAAGCCTGCATCCTCTCGAGGTCCTCCCTCTTGAAGACGATGACGTGTCCGAGACTTTCCCTCCTGGTTTTCCTGTAAAGTTCGGAGGCTTCCTCGTACTCCCTCAGAAGCTTCTCT
>DRNB01000177.1 GCA_011375045.1 Aquifex aeolicus | reverse complement strand
TGAAGCGAATCCCGAGCTTCCTGACAACCTCGTTCTCCGTTCCGAGAAGGAGGATGTTTTTTCCGGTCTTCATAGCCCTGGGCAGGGGCAGGAGGATCGAGGGGAGATTCCCCTTGCGCACCATGCGGGGTGTTATGCCGGGATCCTCGGTCCACTGCCCGAGGTAGTAGGCTATCTGAGCTGCCTCCGCAAGGACCTGTCTGCTCTCCCGGGGACCGTAGGCTATGACCACGTTGGGGACCGCCACGTCTCTGGAGCTTGCCGGAGTTCCTGTCCACGCTTCCCTGTAGGCTACAAAGGGAAACCGCTTGACCTCAGCGAAGCTCTCCATTATGGGTTTAGACCACAGTAACCCGCCCAGAAGCAGCAGAAGGAGAACCGTCATGATCAGACCTCCTCTTATCTGTATCTGACAAGCTTGCGACCGAAGTCGTTGCCGTAGAAGTAGCGAACAATAGCCCTGTATATGGACCAGGCGACCTTTCGCTGGAACTCAGGGTCCCTGAGCTTCCTCGCCTCGGAGGGGTTGGTGATGAAGCCGGTCTCCACCAGAACGGAGGGTATGCCCGGGGTCTTGAGGACAGCGAAACCCGCTCTGTTTATCCCCTTGAAGTGAACGTCCTTGCCGATTACCCTCTTCATCTCCTTGGAAAGGAGCCTCGCAAAGTAGAGGCTCTCCGAAAGCGTTACGTCTATGGCAAGGTCAGCCAGAACCCTCTTCACCAGACCCGATCTTATGTTGGCGGCTTCCCCGAGGACAAGGCGGGCGTAGCTCCGGTTTCTGAGGATCTGGTGCTTTTTCTCCACAGCCCGCTTGTAGGAGAGGGCAAAGACCTGCGTTCCCCGCGCTCTGGGGTTCCTTCTGGGTGCGGCGTCCGAGTGGATGCTTATGAACAGATCCGCCCTGTTTCGGAGGGCTATCTCCGCCCTCCTGTGGAGGGGAACAAAGTAATCCCCCTTTCTGGTCAGGATAACCCTGAACCTGCCGTCTCTTCTCAGATAGTAGGCGACCTTCTTCGCTATGGCAAGGTTCACGTCCTTTTCCCTGATCCCGCCGTAACCTATGGCGCCGGGGTCTTTACCTCCGTGTCCGGCGTCCACCACTATAACCTTCTCCTCGTAAACCACGGGCTGAGATCTGACCTTCCTTATGAGCTCCGCTACGGGATCCTCCCGGATCCTCTCAGGATCCTCTATTACGGTTACCCGCGGTCCCTTTCCGGAGGATTCCTCCTCCAGAACCCTGACCAGCTCCCTGTAAAGCCTGTTGTCCTCCCTGTATATATCGAGGACGATCCTGTCAGGATTCCTCAGACGAAAGAACTTGAGGGAGAAGCTCTTGGGGTAGTAAAGGACTATCCTGACACCCCAGCGGTGCTTTCCGATTCTGAACTTCATCCCCGGGGGCAGCTTCAGCCGTGAGACCCTCTTCTCCCCGTATATGTCGAGAACGATCCTCCGGGGGTTCTCTAAGGTAAAGACCCTGAAATCTCTTCTCTTGGAGAGATCGAAGACTATCCTGATCTTTCCCTCGTAGATACCGTATCTGCTCCCCTCGACCCTTCCGAAGGAGAGGATGAACAGAAGAAGAACAAGGCTAAAAGTGATCGAACTCTTCAGGAACATGAACCTCCTCCACCGCTTCCTCCTTCTTCGTAGCCCACGGTCCAAGGGGGAAGGTGATCATCAGGGGGTTGGGTATGTCGGGCTGATACAGGATCATACTTCCCTTCTTGAGCATTATCGCCCTCTGACGGAAGTTGCCCGTCAGGAACTCGTACTCCTTGCTGAGCACCTCACTGCTGTCCAGCCTGCCCGTTACCTTTACCGCCGCGTTGGCGACGATCCTCTTCTCCACCTCGCTCGCGGTCTGCTGAGCGCCTATAAGTATCACACCCAAGCTCCTTCCTCTCTCCGCTATGTCGAGGAGGATGTCCTTTATAGGACTCCACCGATCCTTGGGAGCGTATTTATTAAGTTCGTCGAGAACGACGAAGATTTTAGGGTAGGGGTTTCCGCTCTCCTCCTTCTCCCGAAAAACCCTTTTGAGTATGGAACCCACCACGAACATCTTGGCTATTCCGTGAAGATCGGAGATGTCTATAACCGTCAGCTGGTTCCTTCTCCAGTCGATAGGTCTGGACTGATCCCCGTGTATGAGGCTTCTGCAGTGAACCGCAGCGTGGTGAAAGCGCCTGAGGAAAGCGTAGGCTGTCGAGGTAGCCGCGGTTCCAAACCACTCCCTGTACCTGTCCGTGTCCGCCCTGCTCTCCCTGTCCTCTATTACCTCCTGAAGCATCTCCCTCAGCCGGTCGAGACTGTCTATCTCCCTTCCGCTCTCGTCGGTCAGCACCTCGTGGGGGCTGTTGCGGGCGAGCTGCTGGAGCTTCTCGGTAACGCGATCGATAACGTAGTGAAGGGAGGAGGTTCCCTCATCGCCCTCAGCGAACAGAAAACGTAGCAGACCCTCCTGAGCAAACTCCTTCATACTCCAGCGGTAGGGGTTTACCCCCTCGAGACGGTCTCTGGTAGCGGGGACATCGCTTCCCGGACGCTCCGGAGGAGCGAAGAAACCCACGTTGGCGAAGGGACGGGGATCGAGATCCATCCTTCTGAACTCCTCCTCGAACCTGCCCCCGAACCTCCTGTTCCTTCTGTCTATCCAGAGGAGATCTTTCCCCTTCACGTTGAATATCAAGCCGTGGATCCTGTTTCTGTCGTCGGCTTTCTGGAAGATGGCGTAGAGCAGGAAGAGGGCGTAGGAGGTTTTTGTCGCCACGCCGGACATGCCGGAGATGGAAACGTGGGCACCCTCCCTGCCGTTTAGGAAATCGTAGTTCAGATAAACTACCTCACCGCTCCGGGACAGCCCCGCAGGTATCCTGCACCTCATCCCGTCGTAGTAGAGCGCCCTGTCGAGTTCCTCCCCCTCCGCTTTGAAGACAGGGTCTCCGGGAGTGGGGGGAACGAAAACCTCAGGCTCTATCCGGGTAACCGTTATCTTCGCCACGTAGGCTATACTTGCCGGAACTATGCCGTCCGTTACAAGGCGGGCTTCGTAGGCGAGCTCCACCCCTTCGAGATGCTTCTGAACTTCGTGAACAAGTCCGTAAAATCTGATCCTGCGGGAGGTTCCGTCGACCTCGGAGTGGACGACCACCACATCGTCCAGCTGAAGGAAGCTTCCCCTCTCCACGCCGACCCAGAACTCGAGGGGGTTGGAGGGCTTTGTGCCGAGAACTATACCGACGGGCTTCATCCCTTAACCTCCGTAAATCTCCTTCAGAACTTCCCTTCCTCCCCTGCTCAGAAGCTCTTCAGCTAACCTCTCCCCCACCTCGGCGGCTTCCTGCACCCTTCCCTCCTCGGAGCCTTCTATAAATTTACGCCCCTCGAGGTCGGAGACGAACCCTCTCAACACGATCCTCTCCCCTTTCACCTCCGCGTAGGCTCCTATGGGGACCTGACACCCGCCCTCCAGCTTTCTGAGAAAAGCTCTCTCACACTCGGCGCTGAACCGACTCTCCCTGTGATCGAGGGGCTCCACCAGCTCCCTGATCTTTTCATCGTCCTCCCTCGTTTCTATGGCGAGGCTTCCCTGACCGACCGCCGGGATGAAGTCCCTCAGGATCTCCGTTACCTCTCCTTCGTAGCCCATCCTCCTCACACCGGCCAGAGCGAGGATCACAGCGTCGTATAAACCCTCCCTGAGCTTCCTCATGCGGGTGTCCACGTTGCCCCTCAGGACCTCCACCCTTAGGTCCGGACGCACCCGTCTGATCTGAACCTGTCTTCTGAGGGAGGAGGTTCCCACCTTTGCTCCCTCCGGAAGCTCCCTGAGCTTTTTCCCGTTTCTGGAGATCAGAACATCGTGGGGATCCTCTCTTTTTGTGATGGCGCTCAGCGTGAGCCCCTCCGGAATAACCATGGGAACGTCCTTCAGGGAGTGAACCGCTAAGTCTATCCTGCCTTCGAGAAGAGCCTGCTCTATCTCCTTAACGAAGAGTCCCTTTCCGCCTATCTTCGCGAGGGGTGCGTCGAGGATCCTGTCCCCTGTGGTGGTTATCTTTACAAGCTCTACCTCAACACCCCACCTCTCTTCGAGAAGCTTCCCGATGAAGTTCGCCTGCCACAGGGCAAGCTTGCTCTTTCTGGTTCCTATTCTTACCTTCATAATCTCAATTATATTAGGTGAGAGGATGAACAAGTATGTGTAGGATGTGTCTTTCCTTACTTCGTGTGAATGATAGGACTAATCTTAACTCCAAGTATTTTATATAGACTTTCAGCCGATATAGTTGTTTCTCTCAATATATATGGATAATCCTTTGAAAAATCGATGATTGTGGTCGGCTGTTTTCTTGAACTTTCCGAACCTAAAAGAAAGATATCTATATAATCCTTAAAGGCATTCAAAGCTTCTTCTGGATTAGTTATGGGCTTTTCTCCAGAAAAGTTTGCAGAGGTTACACATATAGGAAAGTCAGCAAAGCCACTCATCTTATAAGCTACAATGTCCATACACACTAAGTTTACAGAATCTAAATTAGCATTCACATAATCGGGAATGGTTTCTTTTTTGGGGAGGATTAAACCTAAATTCCCGGGCCAATATAATTTTATTAGCTTTTCTACAATATACTTCCATTTTTCTGGGATATAGCACCAATTCATAAAATTCTCAGGTGTTGCTAATATGTTTAGGGGCTTTTTTTTGCTTCGTCTTTTGATCCCGTAAATTTTTTCTACTGATTCTTTAATATATCCATTGGTAGCGAAACCATATACGGACTCAGAATAGAATATGATAACAGCTCCGTCCTCCATATATTTCACTACTTTTTTTATATCTTCGTCTTTAAAAGCATTAAACACCTTAATACTCATGTCTTGCCTCCTATTACAACAAACAAGTCATGAACATGTTTTTTAGAATGGAAGTGAATCTCTTTTTCCCTGTATACATGTAATACTTCAAAGCCGTGATGTTGTATTTCACATGTTATTTTATCTTTGTTAAAAAATGTTTTCGTTACTCCTCTATCGTTTTTATAGGTATATATTCCCAAGCATTTTCCTTTTCTGAACTCTTCATCATATACGGTAGGCACAGAAAAGAAAAACAGACCCTTTGGCTTCAATAAATTCTTGAATTTCTGATATAAGCTTAACCTTCCTTTATAATCAAACAGATGTATAAACAAATGGCTTAATACAAAATCAAAAGAGTTTCCTAACTTTTTATCGGATATTGATAACGCATCAGTTTCAATAAAGAGTAGGTTATTTAAACTCAAAGTGTTTTTTAAAGATGTTGCCAATTCAATAGCTACTTTTGATACATCTACACCTATAATTTGGCTATTTCTAAGAAAATTTGCAATAAATATACTGTCTCTTCCGTATCCACAACCTATGTCTAAGATTTTGAAGCGATTTTCAAAATTATTGTTTTCATAGATATAATTTAGAAATCGTTTTGCTGTTACACTTGGTTCTAAACACCAGTCCAAACTTTTACTATATCTTTTATCCCAATACGCCTTGGCTTCAATCCTCCTCATGCCTATATCCTCGGTAATATCTGTACGTTAATACCTTGATTTTTACTCTCATAAATTCTTCTTTTTATATGACAGCTTTCACCCCTTTCCAGCATATTCTTAAACAGATTTTCCCTTTCCTCTAAGATTCTCTTTAGAGGAAGGTTTCTAACATTTAGATATGTTAACTCAGGACTACATGTAGATGTATAACACAATCTTAAGTCTCCTTCTTCACCTATAACACAACCGTAATGCCATACACCGCAATGTATCTCATCCGCAGTTAACGTTTCTGGCTTGTCTGAGAATCTCCTAATAAAGTTTACCCTTAACCATCTTGTGGTTTCTTCATAAGGATTAAAGAATAAATCCTTATTTCTAATCGCATTACCAACAAACGACGGGAATTTAGCTATAAATTGTGCTCCAAAATTATGAGAAAACTTTCTGAGTTCAAATATTTCATTTATATTCAATTTCCCTATAACAGACGAGAAAGCAACACTTGTTAAGATAACTCCATTCGGAAGTTTAATATTATCCGAAAAATTTGCTTTGCGTAAGTTATATATTGCCTGCTTAAACTTACGAAAAGCTCCCTTCTTTCCCACAACCCTATCGTAAGTCTCTGAATTTAAGCTTTCCAATTTCAATACCAGAGAAGTTTTATAAGTTTTCAATAGATTAACCATTTCGATAGCACTGCATCCATGAATATCTTTACATAAATCATCATCTCCAAAAATTAATCCATTACTTACTAAAACGTTATTCATCTCCATCTCAAAGGAAAATTGAATTATAGGGAGCAGAAAAGGATCTATGGTTGGTTCTCCATCACCGCATATAATTACAGTTTCGGCACCCAACTCTTTAGCTTGCGCTATTAAACTTTTATATTCGCCCAAAGATAGCTGATTCTTCTTAGGATGAAGAGAATAGCAATATACACAATTTAAATTACACCTGCTGGTCAGTGATATACCTAAATATATCAAACCTGTTTTTCCTTCTTCCCTTCTTTTCCAGAAATGCTCAAACACTTCGGAGTGAATATCGTCCAACCCTCTGAGGAGAAACTTCCTATTCATTGCCAACCTCCCCTTATAGCCTTTATTGCTTAACTAATTTACTTAATAGGTAGCAACTTTACTTTCAATATAGGACATAAACTTTTCAATATGAGACAGCTTTAAGACGGTAGGAGGCTCTGTATTCGGACGGTGTCATCTTATATTTCCTTTTGAAGAGAATATTAAAATAGGAAACATTAGAAAAACCTACTTTTCTACTTATACTATCTATAGTATCTGTGGTGTTCCTCAGCAGGAAAGCTGCTTTTTCCAACCTCCTTTCATTTATATACTTTTTAGGAGATTGATTTAAATACTTATGGAATTTTTCTTTCAATGTGCTCAAGCTACAATTACATCTTTTTGCTAATTCTTTTAAAGTTATATTTTCATAGACATGTTTTTCTATACAAAATAAAAAGTAGATCTTATCGTCACCTAATATTGAGTTTCTTATAAAGTCAGATATTTCCTTATTCTTAAGGAATAGATAGATAAGAATCTCTTTGATTTTTAAGGTCAGTAAATCATTTATACAAGAATAATTATTATTCAAATTTATAAAATCGCTTAAAATTCTGAGTTGATGCAGAAAATTAATAAGATAGTCATCTACGGGAAAAGAGATGAATTTCTTACTATTTTTAGCATTAGCGTAATGGCAACTAAACAAATCTATTGCCTCTTTGAACCAAAACTCAGTCTTGATAAAAATAACTGTATTTTCATAAATTCCCTCAGGCATTTCTGACATTACAAACTTATCGCAGGCGGCGAATACGCCATTATCTGAACTAATGACTACATCTCGCTCATCAAAGTGTATTATTTTATACCCGTTTATAACAAAAATTATAGCTGGTTCAGAAATTTCTATAATATTTTTCTCAGATTTTTTGTAACTTTTATATCTACACACTAAAATATTATTGGTATTTATGTTTACCAAACCCTGCTCTATGAAGAAGTCTGGAACTTTTATAGTCATCTCAATCAATTAACCAATCAACTACAGTATACTACATCAGCTAAAGCCTTAATGATCTCCAAAAGTTAGGTGAGCTATTCATTATCAAGCTTTGATTATCCAGATTTATCAATAACTTACATCGCAAGCCTCAACTCCTTTTAGCTAATAGGGCTGTAAGGTTTTCCCCATCCTCAGTACATAATTGGGTAAGTGTTTTTACCTAATCCTTGAGTATCAAATACTAAAGTAGTGCAAAACTTTAGCATGATTTGGGAGGTTGTAAAAGGCTCGAAACTTTGTATCATAATAAATCATGTTCCAGTTTACAGAGGAGCAGATAAAGAGATACGCCCGCCACATAATCCTCCCCGAGGTGGGGGGTAAAGGTCAGGAGAAGCTCCTGAGGTCTAAGGTTCTCGTGATAGGTGCGGGAGGTCTGGGATCTCCGGCTCTCTTCTACCTTGCGGCGGCAGGTGTGGGCACCATAGGGATAGTGGATTACGACGTGGTGGATTTCTCCAACCTCCAGAGGCAGATACTCCACACCACCGAGAGGGTGGGCGTTCCCAAGGTGGAGTCCGCCCGCAGAACGATCGAAGCCCTCAACCCCGACGTAAGGGTTATCACCTACAACACCTTGGTGAACAAGGAGAACATAACGGAGCTGATAAAGGATTACGACGTGGTGCTGGACGGAACCGACAACTTCCCCACCCGCTTCCTCATAAACGACGCCTGCTACTTTGCCGGCAAACCCCTTGTCTCCGCCGCCATGCTCAGGTTCGAAGGTCAGTGCACGGTCTTCGACTTCAGGGACAGGGAGAACTCCCCCTGCTACAGATGCCTCTTCCCTGAACCACCTCCGCCGGGTCTGGTTCCCTCCTGTCAGGAGGCGGGCATACTGGGTTCCATAGGGGGTATTATGGGCTGTATTCAGGCAACGGAGGCTATAAAGGTTATCCTGAACATCGGCGAGCCTCTCATCGGAAAGCTCCTGATAATGGACGCTCTGTCCATGGAGTTCAGAAAGGTGAAGCTCAGGAAGGACCCCGGCTGTCCCCTCTGCGGTGAAACCCCCAAGATCACGGAGCTTGTGGAGTACGACCACTCCTGCGAAGCCCGGTTCTGAAGGGCTGGTATAATATCTGAACCGGTGGTAGAGATAAAGGGGATAACGCTTCCGGTCATCTCCATAAGGATCGGGGAGGAGGCGAACCTCCAGAAGGTAAAGGAGGAGATAAGGAAAAAGGTAAAGGGCAAGCTGTTTCAGGGGGGGCACTTTATCATAGAGAACTCGGAGGAGCTTCCCTCAGAGTGGGTGAAGGAGCTGGAGGACTTCCTCAGGGATCTGGACCTCGTGAGCATAAAGCGCATAAGCTCCGGAGCCGGAAGGAAGAGGGAGGGCGGAAAGCGCCTCTTAGTGGTCGACAGGTCCCTCAGATCGGGGCAGACCGTGGAGCACGGGGGGGACGTGCTGGTGCTGGGGGATGTTAACAAGGACGCAGAGGTGGTCGCGGTAGGCAACATCGTAATCATGGGGGCGCTGAGGGGCATAGCCATCGCCGGCGCTCTGGGGGACGAGTCCGCGGTCGTGGTGGCTCTCAGGATGGAACCCCAGCAGATAAGGATAGGCAAGAAGATAGCCATCTCGGACGAATCCGAAAGGGTGTCGCCGGGCTATCCTGAGGTTGCACGGATTGAAGATGGTATGATAGTTTTAGAAAAGGTCTGAAGGAGCGATAAGGGATGGCTGAGGTAATTGTGGTTACCTCCGGAAAGGGGGGTGTGGGGAAGACTACCATAACCGCTAATCTGGGCGTTGCTCTGGCAAAGTTAGGGAAGAAGGTTCTCCTCATAGACGCGGACATAGGTCTCAGAAACCTCGATATGATCCTGGGACTCGAGAACAGGATAGTCTATGACATTCTGGACGTGTTAGAGGGGAGAACCCCACCGGAGAAGGCTTACGTCAAGGACAAGAGGGGTCTGAGCCTATACCTCCTGCCTGCCAACCAGACCAAGAACAAGGACGCGGTCAACACGGAGAAGTGGCTGGAGCTTGTGAAGGAGATCAAGGAGAAGGAGGACTTCGACTACCTGATAATAGACTCCCCGGCCGGTATAGAGCAGGGTTTCAGGATAGCGGTCTCCCCCGCGGACAGGGCTTACATAGTGGTCAATCCGGAGGTCTCCTCCGTCAGGGACGCGGACAGGGTGATAGGTCTTTTAGAGAGCATGAACAAGGAGGATTACTGGGTCATAGTGAACAGGATCCGCTGGAAGATGGTCAAGAAGGGGGAGATGCTCTCGGTGGAGGACATCGTGGACATCCTCAAGGCGCCTCTGATAGGGGTTATACCGGAGGAGGAGAAGCTGGTGGACTTCACCAACAGGGGGGAGCCGATAGTCCTGAACCTCAAGTTCAACGCCTCGAAGGCTCTGATGGACCTCGCGAGACGGACGCTCGGTGAGGAGGTTCCCTTCGAAAGATACGGGGAGAAAGAGGGATTTTTCAGCAGGCTCTTTGGAGGTTGAAATTTGCTGAATCTGGGGTCCTTCTTCAGGAGGAAAAGTAAGGACGTAGCCAAGCAGAGGCTTATGCTCGTTCTGAGCTACGAGAGGCAGGGATTACCTCCCAGCATGGTGGAGAAGCTGAAGGAGGATCTCATCTCCCTCTTTTCCAAATACCCCCAGTTCGATGCGAAGGGTATAGACGTGGTGGTCCGCAGAAACGAGGAGGACCGGGAGGAGCTCTGGATAAGCATACCCTTCAAGAGCTCTTAGGCTATGTGGGCGAGCTTCAGACGCTCCTCCAGCTCCTTCGCTCTCAGGGCGTCGATGATCTCGTCCAGTTTACCCTCGAGAACGTCCTGAAGTTTGTAGAGGGTGAGGTTTATCCGGTGGTCCGTAACCCTGTTCTGGGGAAAGTTGTAGGTTCTTATCTTCTCCGATCTCTCCCCCGTTCCCACCTGCTCCTTGCGCTCCCGGGCTATCTCCTCCCTCTTCCTGCGCTCGTAGTAATCCTTTAGCTTTGCGTAGAGTATCTTGAGGGCTTTCTGTTTGTTCTGGAACTGGGACCTCTCGTCCTGACAGGAGACAACGATCCCCGTGGGCAGGTGGGTTATCCTCACGGCGGTCTCCGTGGTGTTTACATACTGTCCCCCCGCTCCGGAGGCTCTGAAGGTTTCTATCCTGAGATCCTGAGGGTTTATCTCCACGTCCGTCTCGTCCGCTTCGGGAAGAACGGCTACGGTAGCCGTCGAGGTGTGGATCCTCCCCCCTGACTCCGTAACGGGTATCCTCTGAACCCGGTGAACACCGCTCTCGAACTTGAGCCTCGAGTAGGCTCCCTCACCCTCTATGAGGGCGACCACCTCCTTGAAGCCTCCCAGACCCGTCCTGTTGCTGTGGAGCACCGTAACCTTCCAGCCTTTCTCCTCCGCGTACTTCTGATACATCCTGAAGAGATCGGCGGCGAAGAGGGCGGCTTCCTCACCTCCGGTTCCCGCCCGGATCTCGAGGATGACGTTCCGGGAGTCGTTGGGATCCTTTGGAACGAGCAGGATCTTCAGCCGGTTTTCGAGCCTCTCCGCCTTCTCCTGAAGACGCTGAACCTCCTCCTCAGCCAGCTGTCTTATCTCCTGATCCGGGCTCCTGAGAAGGCTACGAGCCTCCCTCAGCTCCTCGAGAACCTTCCTGTACTCCCTGTAGGTTTCGTATATCTCCGAAAGCTCCTTGTGCTCCCGGGAAAGCTCCCTGTACTTGCTCAGATCCCTGATTACCTCGGGTCGGGAAAGCTCCCTCTCTATCTCCGCGTAGCGCTCCGCGAGCCTGTCCAGCTTCTCTACAAGCTCTTTCTTGAGCATCAACCTTCCTTCTTTCCACCGGGGGAGGCGAGTTCGAGGAAGTAGGGCTTGAGCCTCAGCTTCCCGGTGTAGAAGGGATGACACTGACTGCACACCTCTATGTGAACCGTTCCCCCCTTCGTCGAAAGGAGGGTGAAGGTGTTTCCGCAACCGCACACGAAGGTGGTGGGCTGCAGCTCCGGATGTATTCCCTTCTTCATTTTCGAACCTCCGTTTCCGTAGCTGAGTATTATACTACGCGTTCATAGCCTTGAGGAACTCCGTGTTCGTCCTGAACCTCTTGAGCTTGTCGAGCAGGAACTCCATGGCTTCGACGGGGTCCATGGTGGCGAGGAACTTCCTCAGAACCCACATCCTCTGAAGCTCCCAGTCCTCCACGAGGAGCTCCTCCTTTCTGGTGCCTGACTTCTCTATGTTTATGGCGGGGAACACCCGTCTCTCCATGAGCCTCCTGTCGAGGTGGATCTCCATGTTACCTGTTCCCTTGAACTCCTCGTAGATCACGTCGTCCATGCGGGAGCCTGTCTCTATCAGGGCGGTCGCTATGATGGTGAGCGAACCTCCCTCCTCTATGTTCCGGGCTGCGCCGAAGAACTTCTTGGGTCTCTGGAGAGCCGTTGCCTCTATACCTCCGGAGAGAACCCTTCCGGTGGGGGGTGTTACCGCGTTGGAGGCTCTGGCAAACCTGGTCATGGAGTCCAGAAGGATGACCACGTCGTTCTTGAGCTCCACAAGCCTCTTGGCTTTCTCTATGACAAGCTCCGCAACCTGCATGTGCCTCTCGGGAGGCTCG
>DRNB01000176.1 GCA_011375045.1 Aquifex aeolicus | reverse complement strand
CCGGAGCATCAGATCGGTGAACTCCTCCTTCAGACCAGCCAGCTGCTCCTCGAGGTTCTCTATTCTGACCTTCAGCTCCCTAACCTCCTCCTCAAGGCGGGAGGTGTCCTTCCCCTCCCTTCTGAGCACCCCTATCTCCTTGCTCCTTTTGTTCCTCAGAGCCCTCAGCGATTCCAGCTCGGTGATGAGCTTCCTTCTCCTCCCATCGATGTCGATAATCCTGTCCACGAGCCGGGGCAGATCCCTGTCCCGTGTGGCGAGCCTCTCCCGGACGAAGTCAGGTTTCTTCCTTATCAGTTCTATGTCCAGCATGGATGTTATTTTATCTCAGTGGGTTCACCCTCAGGGAAATCTGAACTCCTGAGCGTATCCTCTGGCGAGCTTAAACAGCCTCCTCGCCTTCTCCCTCGCCCGCTCTTTATCTTCCTCAGGCACGTGGGGATCCTTCAGTAAAAAGCTCGTTACCTTTCCCCTCACATAGGCTCTGTAGCATTTGAAGAAGGGAAGAAAGATCTCCGCCTCCGGATCTCCGGTGAGCCTCAGATAGGTTTCCTCGTAGGCTTTTCTGAGATCAGGTCTTTTGCTGAAGTCGAGCTCCATCGAGAGGAAGCACATGTCATTGAGCACATCCCCGCATCTGAACCTCTCGTTGAACTCTATGCAGTCGAAGATGCACACCCCCTCCTTCAGGAAAGCCACGTGCTCCAGCCTTATATCCCCGTGCCCGTCCCTTATCCTGCCCTCCCTCATCCTCTTAAAGAAAAGATCCTCATAGGCTTCGTAAAATCTGTTTGTCCTCTCCCTTATGAACTCAAAGTCCTCGGGGGACAGGGTGATGTTGACAAACTCCTCCGTCTGAGCGAAGTTTTCATCGGTGTTGAACTTCATGACCTCTGGCCTGCCAAACTCGTCAGCCCTCTCCGCCCCCATGTGAAACTCCGCCACAACCCGGGCAACCCTCTTCAGGTCTCCGGGAGTCGATCGCTCTAATCTCTCCGAGAGCAGACTTCCCTCCGGTATCCTCCTCATCTTGACGGCGAACTCCACCACGTTGGTATCGTCCTCCAGCACCCACCTGCCCTCCCGCTCGCTTACCGGCACCACGCCTAAGTAAACCCAGGGACATAGCCTCCTGTTGAGCCTTACCTCCCTCTCACAGTTCTCCTTTCTCTTTTCAAGGGTGGAGTAGTCTAAAAAGCCGAAGTTGACAGGCTTCTTTATCTTGTAAACCACGTCCCTGAGGAGGAGGACCCAGGAGGTATGGGTCTGGACGAGCTCGCCCCCCAGATCCCTCGCAAGCTCCTCGACCATCTGAAGTATTATAGTGCCTTCGATACGCAACAAAGGCTTAAGGAAGTTGTATTAAGTTTAAAATATCGTGGGATTCAGAGTCATCGTTTTTCTGCTCACGGGAACAGCGGTTTCCCTCCTGTGCTTTTTCAGACCTGCCCTCTTCGAAAGGGTAGCCCTCAGGGTGGAGGACACCAAGTTTGCGGTCAGGGAGTTTCTGGGACAGGTTCCGGAGGTTTCCGAAAACGTTGTGGTGGTCGCAATCGATGAAAAGAGCGTGAACGAACTGGGGAGATGGCCCTGGAGCAGAAGGGTGATGGCGGAGCTGGTCGATAAACTCAGGGAGGCGAGGGTCGTTGCTCTGGACATAGTCTTTTCGGAGCCGGAAGCGGAGGAGGCTGACCGGAGGTTAGCCCGGAGCATTCACAGGAACGGCAACGTGAT
>DRNB01000175.1 GCA_011375045.1 Aquifex aeolicus | reverse complement strand
TCCTCTCCGCGGGTTTGAGCGCCTCGGCGGCTACTTCGATATCCTTTTCGAGGGCTCTCGAAAGCGAGCATATAACGGGTCCTTTAACCTCCCGGGCTATTCTGTTAACAGCTTCGAAGTCCCCCTGAGACGCCGCTGCAAAGCCGGCCTCTATAACGTCGACCTTCAGCTTGGCAAGCTGGTGGGCGAGCTGGAGCTTCTCCTCCGTTGTCATGGAAAATCCGGGAGCCTGCTCTCCATCCCTGAGCGTGGTGTCGAAGATGTAAACCCTGTCCATCTGTGCCTCCTCTAAATGAAAATTATTCTCAATTAGTTCCCTGTCAAGAAGGGATGCGTCCGCTTCCGGAAGCGACCCTGTCGGTCAGGATCCTGCGCACTATGGCTCTGAAGGTCTCAACGACCCCCAAGCCCTCCGGAGCCACAGCTTCTATAAATTCTGTGCCCCACGGATTGCAGACAGGCTGAAGCTCCTCTATCGGAAGAGCGTCGGGGAGATCCCTCTTGTTGTACTGCACCACAACCGGCAGAGCGTAGAGATCGTAACCCTGCTCCTTCAGGACGGCTGCGGTTTCCCGGAGAACGAGGAAGTTTATATTCTCCCTCTCTTTAGAGCTGTCCACCACAAAAACGAGTCCGTCGACACCTTTCATTATCACCTTTCGCAGGGGATGGAGTCTGAACTGACCGGGGGTTGTCAGAACCTTCACATCTATGTCCTGATCCTCTATTCTGAAGGAGCTCAAAAACATCTCCACGAAGAGGGTTCTGTTCTCGTCCGTTTCCATCGATATGTAGTCCCCCTTGGTAACACCCCTGCTTCTGAGCTTTTCGTAGAGGATCCTGACGTTGGTGCTCTTGCCGGCAAGGGAGGCTCCGAAGTAAACCACCTTCAGCTTCATGCCGAACCGAGTATCCTGTTAAGCTTCTCTTCGATAGCCTGGGGGGACAGCTTGAGCAGCCTGGAAGGTTTGGGTTTGACCTCAGCGAATATCCTGTTCAGCTCCTCCGTCAGGTTCTTCAGGAAGAGTCTGACCGTTCCCAGAGCAACGCTCTTGGGGCAGAGCACCCCCACAAGGAACCTGTTTCCAACAGCCTTTACCACAACGTTCTGCTTTTTGCTCTCGTACTGGATGGCGTCCAGAAGATCCTCCTTCGAAACCATCTTTGCCATTTCGAAGGCTGCGCCGAATATACCGCTTATTATGCTGGCGAGAAACTCCGCCTGAGTTTCGTTCAGATCCTTCCCGTAAAAGGAGATTATCCTGCCCGCATCGTCCGAGAGTATAACCAGATCCGCGTCCGTTTTCACCACAAAGTTCTTGAGGGCTCCCACAAGCCTCTGCTCCACTTCTTCATCTATCTCATACTGAACTATGTCGAGCTCCATTCCAACCTCCTCCCATAAATGATAACCCGCCCGTACCTTGCAGCAACCCTCACCTGAGAAGGTCCATCACCTTCTTGATGCTGATCCTCATCCTTTCGAAAGCCTCAGCCAGCTTACCTATCTCATCCTTGGAGTCGATGGGTATCTTCTGATCCACGTCGCCCATACTTATCCTCTCCGTGTGATCGATCAGGGTGTTGATGGGTTCCTCCACATACTTCTTGAATATCATGTAGCTCATGAAGAAGGTGGCTACAACGAATATGAAGATGAACATGAGAATGTAAATACCGAGCTGTTTGTAGGAGTCTATTATAGGGGTGAGGTCGTAGCTCATCACGAGAAGACCCACGCTCTTTCGGGAGAAGTCGAATACGGGTCTGGCAACGATGGCGTAGTTCTGCTCTATCAGGACGGTGCCCGGCACGTCCAGCGCCCTCAGCATCAGTTTTCTGAGAACGGGGTTCGTCTCGTAGTAGAGGAAGTAATCCCCCACCCTCTCCGCCTCCTTCTTCCACTCGGCGTGAGCGGCGGCTTTTCTGCTCACAAGCATCATGCTGTCCACCCCTGTCAGCTCCTTGAGCTGATCCATTATAGGGTTGAAGGGTGTTATGAGTTCGACCGCACCCAGATAGCGTCTGCCCTCCATCACAGGATAGGCTCCTGTAACAAGGGCTCTCCTGAGACCTATCTCTATACCCTTCTGGGGGGTTCTTCTCTGGGCAACCGTTACTATTATCCTCCTGAATTTTGACACGTCTATGCCGAACCGTTCCGGATTCCAGGTTCTGAAGAAGGAGACCGCGAGGGGTGTGAGAAAGTGAAGCCTCAGATCGTATATCCCCGTCAGCAGCTCCAGATCAGCCCTCACCCTGACGTACTTGTGGAGAAGCCTCCTGTTTCTGGTAGCCAGAGCCCTCTTCACCTCCGGATCACGGCTGACCAGATAGGCAACGGAGAGCCCCATCCTCTCCTTCATGCGCACCTGTTCCTGAAACAGCTTGTAGCTGTTGCTGAGAATGTCCTCCGCCTGCTTGCGGAGCTGTTGCTTAATGAGAACGTAGCTCAGGGTTCCCACCGAGAGAAAGAAGATGATTACAACGAAGATGTTGGGGATCAGGAATTTTTCCACCAGAGACGCGTTCCTGAAGAAGTTTCCTAACATCAAGATCCTCCCTCTTAGATTATATCGGGTAGAAACTCCTTAATTTTCCTTGCAAATCTGCGTCCCGCCTCCTCCTCAGGGATCTCCTTCCTCAGTCTGTCGACGAGGAGGCGCATCTGCTTTCTGTTGAGGCTGGTTTCCCTGAAGCCCATGCTCTCCAAGGTTCTGTCCCACAGCAGTCTGCCCAGCGGACCCATCTCCTCCACAAAGGCGGACCTGACCTGATCCACAAGCTCCTGAGGAACCCTGAGATCGGACGTCTCGGAGGCAACGGCGGTGCTTTCGAAAACAACCTCCAGGGGTGATACCTTATCGATCAGCCTGATCTCGTAGAGGCTGATCTTTCTGCCCGGAATGTTCTCCACCTTCAGGGATAACCTTCCCTTCTCCTCCTCGTCGGTTACCGGAAAACCCCTGTCCTTCACCACCCTCTCGACGTGCTGCCCCTGAAAGAAAAGATCGTAGCGGTAGATGCCCTCGCTTTCCATCAGGACGACGGCGGATCTGCCCTCGGAGACCACGTAGCTTTCCGCTTCCTGATAGGTCATGAAAACGGAGTCGACCCTGCTCACACCTCCGGGTCTCAGGGAGTAGAGAAAGGACAGAAGTTCAGGTTCGAGCGAGTACATGGACATGCGGCTTTCGGCGGGGACAAGGGTCGAGTTTATGTAATCCACTGCGGATTCACCGAAGGTGCCGTTCCCCCCCACCACGGCGACGGGAAGCCCCCCGTGAAAGATAACCAGACCGATCAGATTCTCCTCTGTAAAGAGCGCCATGTAGCCGTAGAGATGACTCCTCTGGGCGAGGAGGAACTGCCTGTTTATATCGAGAAAGCCCACCGAGACCGGCTCCTGAACGACGGTTCCGTAGGGAAAGAAAACGAGAGCCCCGTCCCTCTCCGGGGAGTGTCTGTACTCCTGAAAGGCTACCAGATCGTCGAGGCTCGTCTCCACGAGGGTGGCGTTCCCGTCCCTGGGCTCGAGCCTGAAGTTCTGGGGTTCGTAAGAGATCCTCCTTCCGTCGGATCTGACCGTAACGGCTTTGAAGGGAAGCCCGCCCGAGAAGAGGAGGAAGTCGTCCTTATCCCAGTAAACTACCCTCAGAAAGCCCGTCAGCTCCCTCCTGTTTACCTCCCTCAAAACGTTTTCCAGATTGAGAACGTTTACATCGAGTTCCCTGAAGACGGTCCTTTTAAGCATCCTTCCCTCAGCTACCCCTTATGCTCTCGTCCGAAGCATTATAACTTTACCCCACACGAATCACAAAGATCGCAGATGGGACACCTTTCGCACAGAGGTCTGCGGGCGAGGCATACCCTTTTACCGTGGTTGAGCAGAAGGAAGGAGAACTCGGTCCACTCGCTTCTGGGGATCAGCTCCCTCAGCTCCATCTCCACCTGATCAGGATCCTCTGAGAGGGTAAGTCCGATCCTTCTGGAAACTCTGAGAACGTGTCTGTCGACGATCACCGCCGGCAGTCCGAAGGCTCCCCCCAGCACCATGTTGGCTGTTTTTCTGCCAACTCCGGGAAGCCTGACCATCTCCTCCACGCTGCGGGGAACTTCCCCCCCGAACTCCCTCACGAGAACCTCGCAGCACTTCTTGAGGAGCTTTGCCTTCCTCCTGTAAAAGTTTATGGAGCTCAGGTCCCGTTCCAGTTCCTCGAGGGGAACTTTCACTATGTCCTCGGGTTTCGCATACTTGCGGAAGAAATCCCTCCCCACCTCGTTCACCTTCCTGTCGGATTCCTGAGCGGCGAGGATAGCCTTCACAAGGAGCTGAAAGGGGTTTTCGAACTCCAGCTCCAGACCGGCGGAGGGGTAGAGCTTCCGCAGAGCCTCCGCGATCCTCCTCGCCCGTTTTCTCAGATCTTCAGCTCTTCGAGTATCTGAGCCACGTGCCCCTTCGCCTTTACCCGATACCATGCCTTCCTTACCCTGCCCTCCTCGTCTATGAGGAACGTGGAGCGGATCACACCCTCGGTGGTTCTGCCACACACCTTCTTCTCCCCGTAAGCTCCGTAAGCCTTAGCCACAGCGCTGTCGGGATCGCTCAGGAGGGGGAAGTTGAGTCCGTGCTTCTCCCTGAAGCGACGGTGGGAGGCTACGCTGTCCGGACTAACCCCCACCACCCTGTAACCCCTGCCGAGGAGGATCTCCATACTGTCCCTGAAGTCGCAGGCTTCCGTGGTGCATCCGGGGGTGTTGTCCTTGGGGTAAAAGTAGAGGATGAGCCTGCTTCCCCTGAAGTCCCTGAGGCAGAATTCAGCTTCCTCACCCTCTTCGTTCACACCGATGAGACAGAAGTCCGGTGCCCTGTCCCCTTCTTTGAGCATTTTCCTTCTCCCTTTTGGTTTACCATTTATTATATGTCCAGGTTTGTTTTCAAGTCGGAGCTCTGGACCGCCCAGTACACGGGAATAAAGGTGAACACCCTTGCCTCCTTTTCCAGAGCCCTGAAGGAGATCGACGACGACACCATCTACTACCACCTTTACAGGAACCTCTTCGAATACCACTTCCTCCCCACGGAGTACGGAAACAGCTTCGCTTACTGGCTCGCTGAGAACGGCTTTCCCATCTTAGCGGAGAAGTTCTCCGCCATAGATCTGATGGCGTGCACCTGTCTGGACCACGTGAGGGAGGAGATGCTGGACATACTCTACGGCAGCCACAACGGCTTCGACAAGGTGTGCAAACCCTTTTACTTCATAAGAGCGGTCAGAAAGATCATAGACACCGGTGTAGTGGCACGGGACCTCAGGGAGTTCAGGGAGGGGATCATGAAGGTGGGAACCCACTCCCTCTTCTACCATCTGGTAACCTCGCGTCTGACCCACGGGGAGCCCACCAACGACTTCTCCCGGTGGCTGGAGGAGATAGGGGAGGGGGAAAAGGCAAAGAGGATAGGAAAGCTGGATTTGATGGCTTACAGTCTGTATGAGATAAGGGAGAGGATGCTGGATATACTGGAGAGCTGATATGTTCGAAGAGTACGCAAAGTTCATCGATGAGGGAACTTTAAGGGAGCTGGAGATAGTAGCCAGAGAGCTGAAAGGTATCAGGGTTCTCCACGTGAACTCCACCAAGCTCGGCGGCGGTGTTGCGGAGATCCTCTACAGGATGGTTCCCCTCATGAACGAGCTGGGTATCGAGACCCACTGGGAGGTCATCAAGGGGGACGTGGAGTTCTTCAAGGTTACCAAGAAGATCCACAACCTCCTCCACATGTCCGGCAGGGAGCGCCTCGAGCACGAGGACGTGATCACCTACATGAAGTACACCTACGAGAACGTCTCCTTCGTTGATACGGATCCCTACGATGTGGTCTTCATCCACGATCCCCAGCCCCTCGGTCTCATAGTTAAAAAGAAGAAGAACCAGAAGTGGATCTGGCGCTGCCACATAGACATATCGACCCCCGACGAGGAAACCTGGAAGTTTCTGGAGATGTTCGTGAACGGGTACGACGCCAGCATATTCCACATTCCCGAGTTTGTCCGGGAGGGTGTCAGCATCCCCGCCTTTGTGATACCCCCCTCCATAGACCCCCTCCACGAAAAGAACAAGGACCTGAAGGAGGATTACATCCGCTACGTGCTCGAAAAGCACGGCATAGATCCCCACAGGCCCATAATAGTTCAGGTTTCCCGCTTCGACCGCCTCAAGGACCCCATAGGGGTAATAGAGACTTACAGGATAGTTAAGAAGCGCTACGACTGCCAGCTCGTCCTGGCGGGATCTTACGCCAGCGATGATCCGGAGGGTGAGGAGGTTTACAAGGACGTGATAGAGGCGAAGGGAAACGACCCGGATATCTTCGTCCTGAACCTGCCCCCCAACAGCCACATGGAGATAAACGCCATACAGAGGGGAGCCACGGTGATAATCCAGAAATCCCTCAGGGAGGGCTTCGGTCTGGTCGTCTCCGAAGCCATGTGGAAGTATAAACCCGTGATAGGGAGCAACATCGGCGGGATAAGACGCCAGATCATCCACGGGGTTACCGGCTACCTCATAAACAGCATAGAAGGTGCGGCTTTCAGGATAAAGCTTCTCTTAGCCAACGACGAGCAGAGGATGAGGATGGGTATAAGCGCCCACGAGAGGGTGAGGCACAGCTTCCTGATAACAAGGCATCTGAAGGACTACCTCCTCGTGATCCACAGACTGCTCAGGGGACAGTGAACGGAGAAAAGAGGCTCAGCGCTTCCATGCCAAAGCTCTGCGTAGCCCTCGATGTGGATCTGGAGGCGGCGCGTCGCCTTCTCGGTGAGCTGTCCGATCTACCCCTTGTCTTCAAGGTGGGACCCGGCGCTCTTTTGGAGGGGGGGCTATCTCTGCCGCGCACGATCAAGGAGTTGGGCAGGGAGCTTTTCCTCGACCTGAAGCTCCACGATATACCCAACACGGTGAGCCTCGCTGTGCAGAGGGCGGAGGAGCTGGGGGCGGATTATCTGACCCTCCATACGATCGGCGGGGAGGAGATGCTCCGGGCGGCGGTATCGGTAAGGAGGAGGACAAAGCTCATAGGCGTTACCCTCCTTACAAGCCACGGAGGGGACCTGCTGCGTCTTCTGAGGATGAACTTTCAGGATCCCGCGGAGGTTGTGGTTCACCTCGCCCGCCTTGCCCGGAGAGCAGGTCTGGACGGCGTGGTCTGCTCCGCCGCAGAGGTCAGAAGGGTGAAGGAGGAAACGAGCCTGATCACGGTAGTTCCCGGCGTGCGCATCTCAGAAAGGCGGGACGATCAGGTAAGGGTTTCTACCCCTCAGTTCGCCGTAAGGGAGGGAGCTGACCTGATCGTGATGGGAAGGGACGTGTACAGAAGCGATAACCCCCGCAGAACGGTGGAGCGTCTCCTGGAGGTTCTGGGTGAAGAGGGAGCGTCTGAAGGAGCTTTTTAACTCCGCCGGTTTTCCCATCGATGAGGAGGAAGCCGAGAGATTTCTCCTTTACCTCGAAGAGCTGAAGCGGTGGAGCAGGGTTCACAACCTGACGGGCATCAGAGAGGAGGAGGAGATAGTCAGGAGGCACTTTCTCGACTCCCTCACCCTCGCTCTGTGCTTCGAAGAGCTCGGGATCCCATGGAGGGGGAGAACCCTGACCGACGTGGGGTCCGGAGCAGGTTTCCCCGGCGTTCCCCTGAAGATACACCTGAAGGATCTGGAGCTTGTCCTCATAGAATCCGTTTCCAAGAAGTGCGCCTTCCTCGAGTTCCTGAAGGTCAGGCTCGGACTCGACTACAGGGTAATCTGCAGGAGGGCTGAGAAGGTTCAGGAGAAGTTCTATCTGGTAACCGCCCGGGCTCTGGGTCCCTTCGAAGAGGTGGCACCGCTCTTAGAGAAGCTCTCGGAAAGATACGTCTTTATCCTCAAGGGCAGAGAGCTGAGGAGGTTCTGGATCGATGAGCTGGGCTACAGGATCTTCAGGGTGTCCCGGAGGAGTATGCCCGAAACCTATATACTCTGGAAGGATCTTCTGGAATAATTTTTACCTATGCTGAGAAGACCTGTTCTTGTTGTAAACTTCGGATCTCAGTATGTTCAGCTCATAGCCCGCAGAGTCAGGGAGCTGGGCGTTTACAGCGAGATAGTTCACTGGGACACCCCCGCGGAGGAGATAGCTAAGAAGGACCCCTTCGGGGTGATCCTGTCAGGAGGACCCGCCTCCGTTTACGAGGCGTCGGCACCTCTCCCTGACCCAAAGATATACGATCTGGGTGTACCGATCCTCGGGATATGCTACGGGCTTCAGGTGGTAACCCACCAGCTCGGCGGCAGGGTGGAGAGATCTTCCCTTCAGGAGTTCGGCAGGGCGAAGCTAAAGGTTCTGAAAAAGGATCGCATCTTCGAAGGTGTCCCCGATGAGTTCGAGGTCTGGATGAGCCACGCCGACAAGGTGGTGGAGCTTCCGCCGGGCTTCGAAACCCTCGCCTCCTCCGAGAACTCACCCCACGCCGTCGTTGCAAGTGAAGACAGACGCATCTACGGTTTCCAGTTCCATCCGGAGGTGGTTCACACCTCCTACGGTCGGGAGCTTCTCGCCAACTTCCTCTTCCGCGTATGCTCGGCTGAAAAAAACTGGCGGATGGGAGATTTCCTCGCGGAGAAGATGGAGGAGGTAAAGAGAACCGTGGGCGACGCCGGAGTCATAGCCGCCCTGTCGGGGGGAGTGGATTCCACAGTTGCTTCGGTTCTCGTCCACAGAGCCATAGGCGACAGACTGCACTGTTTCTTCGTAGATCACGGACTCCTGAGGTTAGGGGAGCGGGAGGAGGTGGAGCGGAACCTCAGATCCCTCGGTCTTCCCCTTACGGTGGTGGACGCCTCGGAGCTTTTCCTGAGCAGGCTCAGGGGTGTGGAGGATCCTGAGGAGAAAAGACGCATAGTGGGAAACACCTTTGTGGAGGTGCTCGAAAGGGAAGCCTCCAGGGTGGGGAACGCCCGCTTTCTGCTTCAGGGGACCCTCTATCCGGACGTGGTGGAGAGTGCCGGGGTGAAAGGTTCCGCAAAGATAAAGACCCACCACAACGTCGGCGGACTGCCGGAGAAGATGAAGCTCAGGTTGCTGGAACCTTTCAGGGAGCTGTTCAAGGACGAGGTCAGGGAGATAGGCAGGCTCCTTGGAATTCCTGAGGAGATCCTGGAGAGGCACCCTTTCCCCGGACCCGGACTCGCCATAAGGATCCTCGGAGAGGTGAACAGGGAGGATCTCGATCTCCTGCGCAGAGCGGACAGGATCTTCATCGAAGAGTTGAGGAGGGAAGGACTCTATCCAAAGGTGTGGCAGGCTTTTGCGGTTCTGCTTCCCATCAGATCGGTGGGGGTCATGGGCGACGTGAGAACCTACGAAAAGGTCGTGGCGCTCAGAGCCGTCGACAGCACGGACGGGATGACGGCGGACTGGTCGAAGCTACCCCACGACTTCCTGGACAGGGTAGCCCGGAGGATAGTGAACGAGGTGAGGGGGGTAGGCAGGGTCGTTTACGATATCTCCTCCAAACCCCCCTCTACTATAGAGTGGGAGTGATTCAGCGGGGCGGACACTTGGGAGACCTCGGTCTGTCCTTGAACCTGAGATCCCACTCTATCGCTTCCCTGATCGCTCTGTTCTTCTCCTCGGGTGTCAGCGTTTTCTTATACTTGAGGACCGTTCCCTGAGTCAGTATCCAGGGATCCTCCCCTATCTTATCCCTGTTCAGATTGTAAATGGCGGGCCAGTAGAGGGAGTTGTTGTAAACCTCGGAGGATATGTCCCACAGGGTATCGCACCAGCCCACGCGAACAGTTCCGAACTCGGGAACCTCCTCCACCGCTTCCTCCACCTTCTCCTCCACGGGAGGGGGCGGAGGTGTGTGCAGGGCTTTATCGGCAACGTGTTCAGCGAGCTTTTCCTTCGCAGATTCCAGCACGCTCCGTGCCTCACCGAGTACGTTTCTCGCCTCCTTGAGGTTCTCCTTAGCCTGTTCTATGTTCTTCTTCGGACCCTCTGTCTCCTGCTCCACCTCTTCGAGGGCTGATTTGGTAGCGCAGGACTGATTTACCACAAAGACGGCGGAGAGAGCCATCACAGGAAGGAGAGCTATCAGTTCTCTTCTCATACCGTTCCCTCCTGATCACTGAGCGCCGGGGTGAAGGCTTGTGTCGCTCACATGTTCATCTATCTTCCTGCTTATCTCCTCAGCAAGGCTCTTTATCTCCTGAGCTTCCTTCTTTACCTCTTCCGTTTCCTTTTTCACCTGTTCCGTTTCCTTCTTCAGAGCCTCTATCTCCTCCCTGAGGGCTTCTACCTCTGACTTGGAAGCGCAGGACTGACTCAGGAGTGCAAGAACCACTACACCGAGGACGGGGATCAAGGAAGCGATCTTTTTCATGTCCGTTCCCTCCTTCTGCTTAGTCTGTATCGTTTACTATAATATCATTTTTAATGCCGAAAAGAAAAGATCTGAGGAGGATCCTGATAATTGGATCCGGACCCATAGTCATAGGACAGGCGGCGGAATTCGATTACTCCGGGACGCAGGCGTGCAAGGCGCTCAAACAGGAAGGTTACGAGGTGGTTCTGGTTAACTCCAATCCGGCAACCATAATGACGGATCCGGAGGTAGCCGACAGAACCTATATAGAGCCACTGACCGTCGAGGTCCTCGAGGAGATCATAAAAGAGGAGAGACCCGATGCGCTCCTTCCCACCCTCGGTGGGCAGACAGCCCTCAACCTTGCGGTCAGGCTTTACGAGGAGAAAATTCTGGAACGTTACAGTGTGGAGATGATCGGCGCCAACTACACGGCGATAAAGAAGGGCGAGGACAGAAACCTGTTCAGGGAAGCCATGGCAAACATCGGTCTCAGGGTTCCCGAAAGTGCGGTGGTGTCCTCGGAGGAGGAGGGGTTGAGGGCGGTGGAAAGGATAGGTTTCCCCGTAATCCTCAGACCGGCCTTTACCCTCGGAGGAACCGGAGGTTCCATAGCTTACAACGTGGAGGAGTTCAAGGAAAAACTCAAAACGGCGCTCAAGACCTCACCTATAAGTCAGGTGCTTCTCGACAGATCCCTCTTGGGCTGGAAGGAGTTCGAGTTCGAGGTGATAAGGGACAGAGCTGACAACGTGATAATCGTCTGCTCCATAGAGAACTTCGACCCTATGGGCGTTCACACGGGGGACTCCATTACCGTCGCACCCGCTCAGACCCTGACCGACAAAGAGTATCAAATGCTCAGATCCGCCTCCATAGCGGTGATCAGAGAGATAGGGGTGGACACGGGGGGATCCAACATTCAGTTTGCCGTGAACCCTTCGAACGGGGAGTTTTACGTTATAGAGATGAATCCGAGGGTTTCCCGGTCCTCCGCCCTCGCCTCCAAGGCGACCGGGTTTCCCATAGCGAAGGTGGCTGCAAAGCTCGCGGTGGGGTACACCCTGGACGAGCTCAAGAACGATATAACGAGATTCACCCCTGCTTCCTTCGAACCCTCGATAGATTACGTGGTGGTCAAGATACCGCGCTTCGACTTCAGGAAGTTTCCCCGGGCGGATACAACCCTCACCACCATGATGAAGTCCGTCGGGGAGGTTATGGCGATCGGGAGAACCTTCAAACAGGCTCTTCTCAAGGCTGTGAGAAGCCTCGAGCTGGACAGGTTCGGGCTCGCCTTCCCGCGTATGGAGGTGGGTGAACAGGACCTTGTGAGGGGACTGCGGGTTCCCAACGAGGACAGGCTCTGGTTCATAGCGGAGGCTTTCAGAAGGGGCTACTCCGTCGAGGAGGTAAGGAACTACACGAGCATAGATCCCTGGTTCCTCCACAACATCGAGGAGATAGTCCGCTTCGAGGAGAGGCTGGCGAAGGAAGACCTCGATCCGGAGCTACTCGCCCGAGCAAAGGAGCTCGGTTACGCGGACAGGGAGATAGCCCTTCTGAGGGGGATGAGCGAAAGGGAGGTGCGGGAGCTGAGGAAGAAGGAGGGTCTGAGACCGGTTTTCAAGGGTGTGGACACGTGTGCGGGGGAGTTTGTAGCCTATACACCTTACTACTACTCCTCCTACGAAGCCCCCTACTACTCGGTGGAGGGGGAGACCTTTTACGACGAGGATTAGGACGTGGGCGGGGAAGAGTCCCTTTTCCCCGGGCGCCGGATGGAATAAAATCTGATACAGATGCCCATAAAGGTGTTTTACAGGGGAAAGGAGATAGAGGTAGAGGGAAAGAAGCTCAGGGCAAGGGAGCTTTTGGAGAAGCTGGGGCTATCCCCCCTGTCCTCCCTCGTGGTAAAAAACGGTGAGGTTATATCGGAGGAGGATTACGTGGAGGAGGGTGATAATATAAGGGTTGTAAATGCGATTTCTGGGGGAGCTCTTTAAAGGTTTAGACTGGCTCCTCGTCCTTCCCCTGCTGGGAATTCAGATATTTGGCGCCCTCGGGGTTTACAGCGCTTCGATGAGTGAGGGCATGCCCTTTATCTTTAAAAAGCACCTCCTTTACATAGCCCTCAGCTGGCTGATAATCCTCCTCCTATCCCGGGAAAAGTTCAGAAACACCTTAGACCTCTCCCTCTACGTTTACCTCTTTACCCTTTTCCTTCTCGTCCTCGTCCTCGTGATGGGAAAGGAAGTTTACGGAGCAAAAAGGTGGCTCAGTCTGGGCTTTATAAACGTCCAGCCTTCCGAGTTCATGAAGCTCTCCCTCGTGCTTCTTTCCGCTTACCTCATACCTCACATAAAGACCCTCAGGGACAGGAAGGTTCTCCTTCTGTTTTTCTCCTTCTCCACCCCCGCTGTGGTTACCCTGAAGCAGCCTGACCTGGGAACCGCCGCCACCTACTTCGTACCCCTCGTGGTCATGCTCTTTGTTCGGGGGATCAGGTTCAGATACTTCGCCATGGCTGGGCTCCTGCTTCTGATTCTCTCACCGCTGATCTGGAACATGTTAAAGGACTACCAGAGGAAAAGAATCCTTGCGGTTATCGATCCTTACAGCGACTATTCGGGAAGCGGTTACCAGCTCATCCAGTCCGTCATAGCCATAGGCTCCGGTGGAATCTCCGGTAAAGGACTCACAAAGGGCACCCAGTCCCAGCTGATGTTTCTGCCCGAAAGCCACACGGACTTTATCTTCTCCGTGATAGGTGAGGAGCTGGGGTTCCTCGGAACCTTCCTGCTGAGCCTGCTGATTTTTCTCCTTCTGCTCAGGATACTCTCCTACCTCAGGTTCACCCTCATATCCTCGGAAAGCCTCTTCGTGGCCGGCGTGTTTTCCCTTCTGCTGTTTCAGTATGCGGTGAACATCCTCATGACCCTGGGACTGTTCCCGGTGGTGGGCATCCCCCTCCCCTTCGTCAGCTTCGGAGGAAGCTCCATGCTAACCTTCAGCGCAGCCATCGGCATACTGCTGAGCATATACAGGGAATACCGACACGCTCTTCCCCTTCTGATGAGGGAGGTAAATTATGAGTAGATGGTGAAGGCTCTTTACCTGCACATCCCCTTCTGTTCACGGCGATGTCCCTACTGCGACTTCACCTCCTTCACCGGGTCGGAGGAGATGATCTCCGACTACCTCACCCTCCTGCCGGAGGAAGCCCGCCTGTATGCGGATTACCCCCACAGGATAGAAACCCTCTACGTGGGGGGAGGCACACCTTCGGTGCTTGCTCCCGAAAGCATCAGTGCCCTTGTGGATGAGCTTCACAGGGTTCTGGACCTGTCCGCTCTAAAGGAGTTTACTGTAGAGTGCAACCCTGAAAACTACAGCTACCGGGAGTTCAGAGAGCTTCTGAGCATCGGTGTCAACAGGGTAAGCATAGGT
>DRNB01000174.1 GCA_011375045.1 Aquifex aeolicus | reverse complement strand
TCTATAATTCGGAGATAAGCCAGTAAAATACAGGAGCGGAGAAGATCACGGCGTCGAAGCGGTCCACGAAACCCCCGTGCTGACCCAGAGCTGTGGAGAAGTCCTTTATACCCAGCTGTCTCTTCACAAAGCTCTTGAAGTAGTCCCCCGCCACCCCCGTGAGAAGGGTCAGGAGCGCCGTGAGGATAGCCCTGAGGGGTTCCATCCCCGAAAGCAGAAGAAAGAGGAGAACGCCCGCAAGAAGACCTCCCACGAAGCCCTCGACCGTTTTCCTGGGGGAGAGCCGGGGCAGGAGGGGGTGTCTTCCGAACCTCCTCCCCGTATAGTAGGCGAACACGTCGTTTGCCCAGATCGTAAGGAAGAAGACGAGGAGAAGGTAGGTGCCCTCCTCCTTGAGGTTTATCAGATAGGAGGGGAAGAAGCCCGTGTAGAAGAGGACGAAGAGCGCTCTCATGAAGAGATCCAGATTCCAGCGGACGTAACCGTAGGACAGGGACATGAGGGCTATGTAAACGGCTCCTGCAGAGGGGTGCACGTAGAAGAGGGCAGGTCCGAAGAGGGCGGAAAACCACAGACTCTCCAGCCCGAGGTGAAGGGACAGCTCCCTTGCCATCAGAAGGGAGAGAAGCGCCACCCCCGCTACAAAGAAGGGAAGCGGAAGCAGGAGCACGGTGAGGGTTGCCAGCCCTATCAGGGCTCCGTATATCTCTCTATTCATCGAGAACTCTTCCGAACTTCCTCCTGCGTTTGGAGAAATCCTCGAGCGCCCGGATCAGTTCCTCCCTTGTAAACTCGGGCCAGCAGAGCTCCGAAAAGTAAAGCTCCGTGTAAGCGAGGTGCCAGAGGAGAAAGTTGGATAGCCTCTTCTCCCCCGCGGTTCTTATGAGGAGATCCGGATCGGGAACGTCCCCCAGATCGAGCAGATGGGAGAAGGAGTCCTCATCGAGGCTGTCGAACTCGAGCCTCAGCGCCTTGTTGATGGCTCTGATAATGTCGTCCCGTCCCCCGTAATCGACGGCAAGAATTACCGTGATCCTGTAGGAGCGGGAGGTTTCCCTCTCTAACTCCTCCATCAGAAGCTTCAGATCCTTGCCTATCCTGTCCCTTCTCCCTATGAACCTTATCCTTACCCCCAGATCTATTAGATCTCTCTTGCGCTGGCTCAAGTAGTTTCGCATGAGCTCGAAGAGGAGGTTCACCTCCTCCCTCGGTCTGTTCCAGTTCTCCGTGGAGAAGGCGAAGAGGGAAAGGTATTCTACCCCCAGATCTATGCAGGCTCTCGTTATCTCCTCGGCTACCTCCGCCCCCCTGTAGTGCCCCATTACCCGGGGCATACCCTGACGGCTTGCCCACCTGCCGTTTCCGTCCATTATGATGGCGATGTGTCTCGGGATCCTCAGCTCTTCCATCTACTCTCCCATCAAAGCCTTCTGCTCCCGTGCCCTTACCGCCGCATCCGAGGTGGGGAACTTTTCAAGTAGAAGGGAGTAGTAGCGGTTCGCGCCCTCCATATCCCCCCTGTCCATGTATATCCTCATGAGCTGATAGTAGGTATCGGGCAGCTTGTTGCAGTCCGGGAGCTTACCCCCCTCGCACTTCTCCACAAGGACCCTGTAAACGTTCT
>DRNB01000173.1 GCA_011375045.1 Aquifex aeolicus | reverse complement strand
TTCGACGCTGTCCCGGGCGTACTTAACGTGCTCGCCGAACCTTTCAGCCTCTATGCCTATGTCCTTCAGATAACCCTCGAGCTCCTCCGAATCCAGCAGCTTCAGTATCCTGAGATACTTCTGGAGCTCCTTATCTTCGAAAAGCCCGACGACCTCCTCCGGAAGCTGGATGGAGTTGAAGAAGACCTCCGGTCTCACGCCGAAGGCGTCAGGCATCCGGTAAAACAGCCCCAAGAGGAAGAGCCTGTCCCGGGGAACCGAACCCACCTCCCTCGCAAAGCTCTCTAAGAGAAAAGCGTTGAAGAGCATCTTCCTGACGAACTCCAGAAAGGAGGGATCCTGACCGAAGAACTGGGACATCCACACGGCTATGAGAAACTTCTTCAGGTTCTCGAGACCCAGGTAGTTGATGGCGCTCTTTATGGACTCTATCTCCTTCCTGTGGGGAAAGAGGGGGGAGTTCACGTACTGGAGCAGCTTCGTAACCAGCGCCGGATCCCCCTTGATGGTCTCCGCCAGATCGTCTATGGAAACCTCCTCCGACAGCATGGAGATCAGCTTCGAAACCGCCGCCTGCATGTGCTTGAGGGAGTTGATCACCAGAACGTCCTCGTAATCCCCCTCGCAGAGGAAGTCGTAGTCCCTCAGGGGATCCCCTCCGCACCAGATCACCAGCTTGTCCGAGGGATCCACCTCCCCCCTCTTCATGAAGACGTATCCTATGTATTTGCTGAAGCTGGTAAAGAGATCCCTTCGGGATGAGAGAAGATCCTCGTGGATGGAGAAGAGAAAACCCGCCTCCTGATAGTGATCGAACAGCTCCCCCAGCATACCCACGTGCTTGGCTGTCAGAGCCTTTCTGGGAAGGGTGAGGTTGAGGATAAAGCGCGTCCCGTTCAGAACGTCGAGAACCGACCGGGAGACGAGCATATCCACCGGCAGGTCCACAAGCCCCCTTCTCCTTCCCAGGAGCTTCTCCTCCACCTCCGGCGAGTAGTTGGCGACGAGATGAAGGATCAGGCTGTTGGTGTCGACCGGCTCCCGCTCCTCCTCCCAGCGGTCTATCCAGATCCTGTAAAAGGCTATGTCGCCGTAGCTGTCCCTTACGTTCTGCCTCCTGAATATGAAAGAGCTGAGCTTAACCTCCATGCTTCACCTCTCAGTCGCAGATCTCCCGCAGTTCTTCTATATACTCCCTGACCATCTTCAGGTAGCTCTTATATCTTTCGCAACTTACCTCCTTTCTTTTAACCGCCTCCCGGACCGCACAGTCCGGCTCCCTGAGGTGGGTGCAGTCGGGGTACCTGCACCTGTAGCGGAGAAACTCCCTGAAGTGGAGGCGCACCTCCCTCTTTCTCACAAAGCGCAGGGGGTCCACCTTGGAAAAACCAGGCGTGTCCGCGAGGAAGGAACCCTCACCGAAGGGTATCAGACGGACGCCCGTGGTGGTGTGCCTTCCCCTCCCCGTCTTCTCGCTGACCTCCCCCGTCCGGAGGGGAACGCCCGTGAGCCTTCTGAGGAGGGAGCTTTTACCCACGCCGGAGGGACCCGCCAGTAT
>DRNB01000172.1 GCA_011375045.1 Aquifex aeolicus | reverse complement strand
CCACCGACGAGGTGGGCTTCGGAGGCAAGATGATAGTGGACGCCACAACCAAATGGAAGGAGGAAGGTTACCCCCGGGAGTGGCCCGAGCTGATAAGGATGGATCCCGAGGTAAAGAGGAAGATAGACGAGATCTGGGACAGGCTGGGGATAAATTAACCCTTCAGCGTTCCCAGGGGCTTTAACCTCGCCACCATTCTGGCTATGCCGAGCTCGTGGATGACCCGCACCACCTCCGAAACATCCTTGTAAGCTTCGGGTATCTCCTCCATGATCGTCCCCTTCCCCCTTGCAACGACGACGAGATCCCCTATAACGCTTTCGAAACCCTTCTCCTTGACGAGCTTCTTCGCCTGTCTGCGGGACATGAGTCTGCCGGCTCCGTGGCAGGCTGTTCCAAAGCTCAGATCCATGGCAGCGTCCTGTCCCACGAGAAGGTAGGAGGCTCTTCCCATATCCCCCGGTATCAGGACAGGCTGTCCGATGTCCCTGTAGGCGGGGGGAACTTCCGGATTCAGGGGTGGAAAGGCTCTGGTGGCTCCCTTTCTGTGGACAACGACCTTCCTGAGCTTTCCGTTTACCCTGTGCTCCTCGAGCTTGGCTATGTTGTGGGCGTGGTCGTAGATGAGCCGGTAGCCGAGATCCTCCCAGCTCAGACCAAAGAACCTCTTTACAGTAAGGAGGGTTTTGAAGCCGAGGATCTGTCTGTTGGCGAAGGCGTAGTTCGCAGCCGCGCACATGGCTTTGAAGTAGTCCTGTCCTTCCGGAGAGCTAAAGGGTATGCAGGCGAGCTGGGGATCGGGGAGTTCTATTCCGTATCTGGGGAGTGCCTTTACAGCGGTTTTCAGATAATCTGTGCATACCTGATGACCGAAGCCCCGGGAACCCGAGTGAACCAGCACAACCACCTGATCTACCTCCAGACCCAGAAGGGAGGCTGTCCGGGGGTCGTAAACCTCCTCTACCCTCTGAACCTCGACAAAGTGGTTGCCTGAGCCAACGGTGCCAAGCTCATCGGAACCTCTCTGGTAGGCTTCCGGGGAAGCTTTGTCCGGGTCCGCATCGGCAAGGGTTCCACCGCTCTCTATGTGGGCGAGATCCTCTTCAGGTCCGTATCCGTGCTCCACAGCCCACCGGGCTCCCTTCCGGAGAAGCTCCTCCATGGCTGATTTCGAAAGCCTTATCTCCCCTCTGGAACCTACCCCCGCGGGGACCTCCTTCAGGATCTCCTCCATGAGCTTCCTTATGTGGGGTTCTACCTCCTCCCTTCTGAGGTTCGTGGCTATGAGCCTTACGCCGCAGTTGGAAACGACGAAGTTCTGGGCTATGAAGTTGTGCTCTTCCTCCCGGACCGTGAAGTCGTAAACCCACCCCTCGTAAGGCTCTTCCTCCACCTCCACCACCCGGTCCCACAGGATATCGCTCCTTGTGTCCCCGCTGTGGGGCATGATCCTTGTATCCTCGAACCCCGACGCCTTCAGGAGGTAGGGGACCTCCCCCTTCATGGAGAGCGCTCTGAGGAAAGCCTGCTTTCTTTTGACGGGGGAGTAGGCGAAGGAGACCGCTTCGCAGAAGCGCAGGAGGTTGTCGACCCTTGTTCTGAGTCTGAGAACACCCCTCCATATGCGCACGGAAACCCCCATCTCCAGAAGGAGGCGTCCTGTGTCCTCGAGGAGTTCGGGGGAGGGGGATCCTAAGGAAAGGTCCTCCATACCCCCTCCGAGGAGACCCGTCAGGTAGAGCCTCTTCATCCACAGGGGAAGACGGAAGATCCAGGGGGGAACCTTCGGGGAGGAGGCACCGGGTTCCATGCCGAGGCTCCGCAGTAGCAAGGGGAGCGCCTCCGACTCCACCCTCAGCACCAGATTCCCCTCCACCGGAAGACCCAGAGCTGTGAGGTCCCTGAAAACTTCCTCCCTCTCCTCGGGTCTGCAGGTGATGTGAAGGTAGCCTTTCCTCAAGCTTCCCCTCAGGGTTGTGTATCCCATCAGGCGCAGAAGGTAGGGGAGCTTCTCGCTTCTGGTGCTCAGGGGGAGGAGTT
>DRNB01000171.1 GCA_011375045.1 Aquifex aeolicus | reverse complement strand
TGCCTCCCTTCAGGCGGTTCAGAACATGAACCTCATGTTCGGCTTTGAGGAAACTCTGTCTATTCCTGTGGAAGGCTTATTTCCATAAAATTATATGTTTATATGCGAATAGTTTTAAATTAAGCGAGATTATCTCCACATAAGAAAGAGTTAGAAGTTGCACTCTTCTCTTTAACCTAAATTAATTACTGCCATGTTAAGGTTTTTTACAGGAATCCCTCAAGAACAGAAGCCCGAAACCGATAATCTATACAGAGCGATGGGGGTGTCTGGAGAAAAGAACAGCGTGAGCTGTCCGCTCTTTTATAAATTCCCTTCAAGGAGGTGTCTGAGATGATCTCAAGAAGAGAGCTGCTCAAGCTCGCGGCGGTGGGGACGATAGCCCTGACCCTCGTGCCCGGCACGTTAGGGGAAGCCCTCGCCGCACCGAAGGACATGTCTTTAGAGGAAGCTCTCAAGGAGCACCTCGGTGCGACCCTCTCCGACCTCAAGGAGAGCGATCTGATCCACATCAAGGCTCCCACCATAGCCGAGTCCGGTGCCAACGTGCCCGTTCAGATAAGTGCAAACGTGCCCGTGGATCAGGTGGAAGCCCTCTACATATTCGCGGACGCCAACTTCAACCCCTGGGTTACCACGGTGGAGTTTTCACCCCTCAACGGTGAGGTTTTCTTTGCAACGAGGATCAAGCTTGCCAAGACCTCCAAGGTGCGCGCTGTGCTCAAGATGAAGGACGGCACCCTGCTGGCGGCTGCCAAAGAGGTGAAGGTAACCGTCGGCGGTTGCGGCTGACCATAATCCTGTGAGGAGGTAGAAGATGGCGAGGATAGGAAGAGCTATCGTCAGAGTGCCCAAGAGGATAAGCAAGGGACAGGTGTTCAAGATCCAGATGGTCATAACCCATCCCATGGAGACGGGAAGGCGTAAGGACAAGAAGACGGGACAGCCGATACCCGCCCACTATATCGACCTCGTGGAGTTCTTCTTCAACGATCAGAAGATAACCACCCTCCGCACCGGTCCCGCAATAAGCAAGAACCCTTACTTTGCGGTGAAGATGAAGGCGACGGAATCCGGAACGCTCATCATAAGATACAGGGACAACAAAGGAGGCAAGTGGGAGAAGAGCGTGAAGGTGAGCGTTTCCTGAAAGGAGGGAGAGGTTATGGGGAAAAGGAAGCTTCTGCTGTCCGCCCTGACGGGCGGGGTGATCCTCGGAGCGGTCGCAACGGCTCAGGAGCAGATGCCCAGCCATTTACAGGAGCTTCTCGAACTCGGTATGCATCCGGGGCACGCTTACGTCGATGAGGGAAGGGAAACCTTCAACACCCTCAAGGGTCCCAACGGGAAAACCTGCGCCTCCTGCCACGGAGAGGACGGAGCCAAGCTCGAGGGAGCCTACGCAAAGATGCCCAGATACTACACGGATATAGACAGGGTCGCCGATCTCGACCTCAGGATCCTTAGCTGTATGACCAAGTATATGGGTTTCGATCCCAAGGACAAGAAGTTCAGGAAGGAGTTCGACAAGTGGAACGGTAGGTACAGGGTCCCCCTCGCCACCTTCGTCGCATCCCTGAGCAACGGCATGGAGATAAACGTTCAGTTAGACGATCCTCAGGAAAAGGAACTCTACAAGAAGGGGGAGAAGCTCTGGTTCATGAGAGTCGGAGCGAGGGATTTCTCCTGCGGTATATGCCACACCGTGCTCACAGGCAGAAGGATCAGACTTCAGGGTCTGCCGGATCCCGTGAAGGCGAAGGTCTATACCCACTGGCCCGCTTACAGGTTCGGAAGCGACAAGATGTGGACGATGGAGGACAGAGTGAGGAGCTGCTTCAAGGCTTACTTCCTCTACGAAAAGAAGTGGGACGAAAAGAAGGACTGGGTCCAGAAGCCTCCCCCCTACTCCGACTGGGTGATAGCCTTGGAGCTCTACATGAAGTACGCCGCAAACGGGGGAGTTGTGGAGGTTCCCGGACTGCTCAGATGAAGGAGGGAAGAGGATGAAGAGCGCTGTTGTGGCGGTAGCCTTCCTTGCAGGTATCGGTCTTCTGGCGGGATGTCAGCCGGCCGCCCAGAAGGCAGCGGCTCCGAAGGAGAAGAAGGTGGAGCCGAAGAAAGTTGAGAAGAAGAAGAGCGCTACGGAAAGGTTCAGAACAGCTCTGGCGAATCAGGACAAGTGGCAGAAAGCCTGTTCGAACCCCAACCAGCTGGTTCCCGAGGGGATAGACGTGGAAACCTTCAGAAAGGAGATGCTTGCAACCGTCAAGTTTCCCCCCGGCGGGGTTCTGGGTAAGGATGTGAAGAGGGGGGAGAAGCTCTTCGGCGATCCTAAGAAGGGAGGGAGAAGCAGAAGAGGTAACTGCTACGCCTGCCACTGCGGGGATCCCCAGATACTCGCCTGCGGAAACATAGGACCCTCTCTCAGGGGTTACGGAAAGAGGGGTATAGATCCCAAGGACACCTACATAAAGATTTACAACTCCTGGGCTGTCGTTCCCTGCTCTGTCATGCCCAGACTCGGATACCACGGTGTTCTGACCCCCGAGGAGATAGCGGACATAGTAGCCTACATGCACGATCCCAACTCTCCCCTTAACAAGTGATCGGCGGGGGTCTCCCGCCCTCTATCCCTTTGTAATCCGCAGATTTAAGGAAGGAGGTAAGAGGATGCACCTGACGCGCAGAGACTTTCTTGAGCTGGCGATAGTAACGGGAGCTTATCTGACGGCGAACCCCGTCTCCGCCCTTGCCAAGATGACCTACGAGGACATAATGAGATTCAAACCCCTCGGCAACGTTACCCTCCTCTTCACGACGGACATACACGCTCACCTGGATCCCCTTTACTTTGCGGAACCCATGAACCTGGTCGCCCCCAAGAAGCTGGCCGGCAAGCCGGGTTACATCACCGGAAGGGAGTTCCTCAAATACTACCGGATAAAGCCCGGCACCCTCGAAGCCTACTTCACAAGCTGTCTGGACTTTCCCAAGCTGGCTCTCAAGTTCGGGAAAATGGGGGGAGCGGAGCACATAACGACCGTGATCAAGAGCGTGATAGCCGAAAGGGGAAGGGACAGGGTTCTCGTCATGGACGGGGGGGATACGTGGACCACAACCGCCATAGGCACCTTCACGGAGGGAAAGTCCGTTGTGGACTGGATGACCTACACGGGTTACGATCTCTTTGTAGCCCACTGGGACTTTACCTTCGGTAAGGAGATATTCCTCAGGAGGATAGAGGAGCTCGAGAAGGGAGGATGCGAGTTCATAACCCACAACGTGGTCGATGAGCTGTGGGGCGATCTCGTTTTCAAACCCTACACTGTAAAGGAGGTGGGTGGGGCGAAGCTCGGTATAATAGGAAGCTCCTTCCCCTTCACACCCCTTGCCAACCCGCGTCAGTTCGTCGAAGGGTGGAGCTTCGGAATCAGGGAAGATCAGCTTCAGGAGTTCGTCAACGAGCTGAGGGAGAAGCACAGGGTCGATGCGGTTATCTTCCTGACCCACAACGGTCTCCCTCTGGATCTCAAGCTCGCTCAGGTGGTCAAGGGCATAGACATCATAATATCCGGCCACACCCACGACGTTACCCCGCAGGCTGTCAGGGTGGGTAGAACCCTCGTGCTCATAGCCGGTTCCCACGGGAAGTTCGTGGGCAGGATAGATCTCGATATCCGGAACGGGAAGATCCGGGGTTACAGGTTCAAACTGTATCCGGTTGCCTCCAACCTCATACCTCCGGATGAGGGTGCCAGAAAGATCGTGGAGAAGTACAGAAAGGAAGTGGCTCAGAGATACAAACTCGAGGAGGAGCTGGCAACCGCCGAGGTTATGCTCTACAAGCGGGATACCTTCTTCAGCACCTGGGACTGGCTCGTGGGTGAAGCGGTGAACGATTACTACGGGGGGGATCTGGACGTGGTAACCTCCCCCGGCTACCGTTGGGGAACGACTGTCCTTCCCGGTCAGAAGATAACGAGAAACCACGTTTACGACTACACAGCCATAACCTACCCCAACGTTTACGTCCTCAAGAGAACAGGTAAGGAGCTTCTGACCGTGTGGGAGGACGTTGCGGACAACGTCTTCAATCCGGACCCCTTCTATCAGCAGGGGGGAGATATGTCCCGCCTCTGGAACGTGGAGTATGAGATAGAGGTGAACGGACCCCAGTACAACAGGATAAGAAAGGTGTGGATAGGGGGCAAACCCCTCAAAGAGGACAGGGAGTATCTAATGGCTGTTTACGGCGGTCCACCACCGCCCCCCGAGGCGATCCATCCGGACTACAAGCCTGTTCCCGTCTATGATATCCTCATAGAGTATCTGAAGAAGAGAAAGAGCGTCAGGGTGAGGACGAAGCCCAACGTGAGGGTGCTGGACGCTCCTTACAGAAGATACGAGGAGTGCTACGGGAGCTGAGGACCTATGAGGGTGGTTCTTGTGATGCTGGGAGGGGTTCTTGCGGTCTTTATCTTCGTGTTCTACGTAAAGAACCACCTCGTAACGCCTCAGAGGCTCTTCTTCTACACAGTCGAGGTCAGCGGAAAGGATCACGAAGAGGTGGTTAGGGAGCTGATCAGGAAGCTGAACGAAAGCAAGCTTAAGGTTATCCGCGTTCTTCCCATGTCGGAGGTTATCCACAGGCGCGGCGTGAGGGACTTTCCCCGGTACACCACCATCCTCGCCTGCGACATACCCCAGAAGAGGGAGATCCTCCTGAACGTCCCCTTCATGAGCGTTCTGATACCCTGCAGTGTTGCCGTTTACGAGAAGGGAGACTCGGTTCGGGTAACGGTTCTCAGGGACTACCTTATACTCAGGGACTTTTCCGAAGAGCTGTCGGACGAACACGCCCACACGCTCATGAACACCTACGGTAAGCTCAGGGCTATCCTAAAAGAGGTTTCGGGCGGATGAGGCTTCTGATCCTGATCCTTACGCTCTTCACCTTTCTGACGGCACAGGAGGAGAAAAAGCACCCCCTTAGGTACGAGGAAGCCATAGAGGGTCTTGACTTTGAGGACGTCAAGCTCCTTCTCAAGACAGCCCTCGACGGGAGGAACATGAACGTTCTCGGTGTGGTGGACGTCTCCACGGAAAAGCCAAGGTACTCCTACATGCTGGTCTGTAACCTCTCCTACGCAGAAAAGATCTTCAGGGAGTTTCCGGAAATGGGTGTCATGGCTCCCTGCAGGATATACCTTTATGAGAGGGAGGACGGCTCGGTGGTGGTAGGCTTTGTAAACGTGGAAACGCTCCTGAAAGTCTTTGCGGATAAACTCTCCCCTCAGGCTAAGGAGGTTTTCAGGAAGGCAGACAGGGACGTCCGGTCCGCCATAAAGGAGGTAAAGGGGGAGCTATGAAGATCCTTGCGTTTGTGCTCCTGTTTTTCTCCCTGCTGAGCGCCGGAGACTATCCCTCCCATGTGAAGGAAACGCTGCGCAGGATCGCCCCCGGCATATACGGGGTCTTTGGGGTTTACGAGCAGGTAAGCTACCAAAACAGGGGTTTC
>DRNB01000170.1 GCA_011375045.1 Aquifex aeolicus | reverse complement strand
GATACAGCCTTCCTTCAGAGGGAGCGCTATGAGGTGTTCCTGTGCATGTATCACGATCAGGGTCTCATACCCTTCAAGCTCCTCTCCTTCAGGGAGGGAGTGAACCTGACCCTCGGACTACCCTTCCCCAGAACCTCCCCGGATCATGGAACCGCTTACGATATAGCCTGGCAGGGACGTGCAGATCCCACCTCCGCCCTCAAAGCCCTTGAACTGCTTCACCGATTGATCGAAAATCTTAATAGATGAAAAGTCTTCTCTACATCCTCCTCTTCCTTGTAATTTTCGGGATCTCCTTTTACTTCTTCCTCATGAACGTGGATCAGACGGTTTCCGTCAACCTGTTCGGTGAGCTGAGGACCCCTCCGCTTCCGGTCGGTATGGTTGTCCTCGTAGCCTTTTTCGCAGGTCTTGTAACGGGTGTGTTCCTCATCCCCTTGATTTACGTCATAAAGAGGTTATCTTGATGAAAGTATCCTTAAGAACTAAGGAGGTGTTGCAGAGATGCAGGAACAGCAGGCTACCATGATATTCAGGGTAACCGACAAGGCTGCGGAGGAGATCCTGAGGGTCGCCCGGGAAAACAACATAGAGAACCCCATCCTGAGGGTGAGGGTCGTTCCCGGAGGTTGCTCAGGTTTTCAGTACGCGATGGGCTTCGAGGAGGGAACCGAGGAAGGGGACTACGTGTTCGAACACAAGGGTGTGAAGGTTGTCATAGATCAGTTCTCCATGCCTTACATCAACGGGGCGGAGCTCGATTACATCGTTGACTTCATGGGAGGCGGTTTCACCATAAGGAACCCCAACGCCTCCGGCGGGTGCGGGTGCGGAAGCTCCTTCAGCTGTTGAGCCTCCTTTAAACGGATATAATACACCCATGCGTAAGGCTCTCAGGAGGGTGTGGCAGGTCGCCTCCTTTATCTTTGTCCTCTACGGGTTCTACTTGTTCTTTCTCTTCGTCCTCGACACGCTGAACAGGGTAAACGAGGGGCTTGCCTTCCCCGTCTCGGCGCTTATAACCCTCACAGCCATGGGGGTGAGCGCTCTCCTCTGGTTGAGGAAGCACAGGGAGCATTTACCCGTAAGACTCTAAGGGCGATTTCACCTCAGATACCTGAGTATCGTCATGTCCCGCGTGTCCGCCACGATCCGCATGAGGGCGTCGTAGGCGGTTCTGTATCTGGTGTACTCCATGATGCTCTCGGACAGGTCTGCCTCTTCGCTGTCGGACTTCTGCTTTTTGAGGACGTCCATTCTGTTCTCCTGAACGCTCTGCTGTGCCTTTACCTGCGAGAGGAGGCTTCCCACCCCCGAGCGGGCTGTGGTTATCCTGTCGTAGCTCCTCTGAACCGCGTGAAGGTCGGACTCGTCCGGAGCGAGACCGCTCAGGAGCTTGTCCCTGAGTTCACCGAGCAGCTGAAAGACGTTTCTGGTGGAGAAGGTTCCCAGAGCCGATCCTGTGAAGCTGATGCTCAGGGTGGTGGCGTCCTCCTCGGGAACGAGGCGTAGGGTGTAGCGTCCGTCCGGAACCTGATGAACGTAGGCGCGCACCTCAGGGGGCATCAGGGCGTTGAGTATCCTGACGAAGTTGGCAGGGGTGTTGCTCTCGAGGACGTTGTTCGCCGTGTCCGAGATGAAGTTGTCGGCGGGAGAGTCCCCGTCGCTTATCCTGAGGGTGTAGGTTCCGTCGGGGTTGCTGATCAGGGAAGCGCTTACGTTCTCACCGCCGAAGGCGGTATTTATCTGAGAGATGAGGTCGTTGAGGGAGTAAGATCCGTAGTTGCTTATCCTTGCCACCTCGTTCATGGCGCCGTCGTAGAGCACAAGGTCCCCGTCCAGTCCGTAGGAGGAGAGGGGAGCGTCGGGATCGGAAACCTTGGCGGAGAGATACCAGATTCCCCTGCCGTAGTCGGCGTTCACGGTGGTGCTGTCGTAGCTCACGCTCATGGTTCCCGAAACGCCGAAGGTGCTGTCGGGCGAGTTAAAGAGGGTGTCCATCTGATAGACGTTGGTGGTGAAGACCCTCTCGCCCGGCGGGAAGACCTCCGTGAAGTTAGCCTCGTCTATCTGGACGTTAAAGGCTTCGGAGGAACCCAGATAGTTGAAGTTCTCATCGAAGGGTCTGGTCGTCAGGGAGCTTCCCGAGAACACGTAGTTTTCCCCGAGCTTCTCGTTCGCCCGGTCCAGCAGGAAGTCTATCGCCTCCCGGAACTCGATGCCGAGGCTTCTGAGGGCGTCGGCTGTGTGGATCTCGTTCTTTGCCTGCACCGCCTTTGTGTAGAGCCACTTCACCTTGTCCGACATCTTCCCGAGGGTGAAGTCTATGTAGGAGAGGTTCACATCCGCAAAAAGCCTGTTCTTGGAGAACTGGGAGAGCTGGGCTATCTCCTTTCTGAGGTTGACCACGTTGAAGGTTGCGGAGGGGTCGTCGGAGAGGTTGTGGATTCTCTTGCCTGTCGATATCTCTATGGTCTTCCTCGCCACGTTCCGTCTTATCTTCTCATCCTGCTGCTGAAAGATGGAATAGAGGAGGGTATCGGGCACCTTCATGGCTCACACCTCACACCATTCTGAGCGTCGTCTGGAGAAGCTCGTCTATGGCGGTTACTATCTTTGCCACAGCCTCGTAGGTGCGCTGGATCTTCATCAGCTCCATGAACTCCTTGTCTATGGATACCCCCTGCATCTCCTTGAGCTTCCTGTCCAGAGACTCTAAGAGGGCACTCTCTATCCGGAGCTTGTCCTTGACGTCCGCCTGAGTGGTCGCTATGTCGTTGATCAGGTCGCTGACGTAGTTCTTTGTGGAGTCCCACCAGCCGTTGGCGAGATCGCTGAAGGTGTCGGTGAGGGAGAAGTCGAGATCCTCCAGATCCGATGTCAGGGTGCTGACGGGTTCTATGTCCGACAGTCCGGTTCCCGAAAAGACCGGCGAGCTCTCGTAGAAGTTGCCGCCTGAGTCGGAGACGGAGTAGCGGGGATCGGAGTTGTCTATCCTGAGGGTGTAGGTTCCGTCGGGGTTGCTGACCACCGTGGCGGAGAATCCCGCCGCCGTCAGGGCGGGATCGGAGTTTATGGCGCTGGCAAGGTCGTTCAGACTCATGCTCCCGTAACCGCTGACGGTTCCGAGGAGGGTGGGGGGGTCGGTGGAGTTATCGTAGAAGGAGAGGTCTCCGTTCAGACCGTAGGTCGAGAGGTTCTGGTCGGGGTCAGCCACGTTTTGGATCAGATACCAGGTTCCGCTGCTGGCTCTGGGTATCTTCACCGTCGATATGAGGTGGGTGGCTATCTTTTCCAGCTCCCCCTTGAACCGGGCGAGGTCGCTCCGGGCGTCGAGGAGAGCCTTCACCTTACCGCTCTCTATCACCTCCGTCAGATCGACGTTGCTGCCGTCCTTGGACTTCCAGTAGAGCTTTCCCCCGGCGTACTCCAACTGCCAGTAGTTGTTCTGAAAGTCGACGAGGGCAAAACCCTTGGAGGTTGTTACCTTGACCCTTCCTATCTCGTCCTCCTGAACCTCTATGTTTATAAGCTCGGACAGCTCCCTCAGATACTTGTCCCTCGTGTCCAGAAAGTTCTTGTAGTCCCTTCCCCGGGCGTAGGTCTGGGCGTAGATCACCGTTATCTCCCTGTTTATGTTGTATATCTTGCGGGCAAGCTCGTTTATGCGGGCGGTTACCCTCCGGAGGCTGAAGTCGACGCTGTTGTCCAGGCTGTCTATGTCCTCCGACTTGTTCTTCAGAAAATCGGAGAGGCTCTTAGCGGAGTTAACGAGCTCGCTCCTGGCTCCCTCGTTGGTGGGGTCCTTCATCAGATCCAGATAGGCTCTGTAAAACCTGTTGGTGTAATCGCTTATACCCGTCCCCTCGAAAAGCTCCTGAAAGATACCCTCCACGTTGGTGAGGACACCGCTTCGCTCCTCGAGGTAGCGGGTCATGGAGAGCTTGGCGTTCCTCAGGTTCAGGTAGTATATGTTCTGATCCCTGCGGACCTCGGTGAAGCTTATACCAACGGGAGCGAAGCTCTCCACCACCGGATTCTCTTCCACGTAGTCGGGGTTGTTGGCGTTTATCACGTTCCTGTTGTGGATGTCGAGGGACTTCCTGTATATGTCCAAAGCCTGAGAGATTATGCCGAAGGATGCACCGAACATCTACACCCTCCGGGAGAAGAGACCACCCTGTCCCCTTTCGAGAACAGGTCTCAATCCCCCCGCTATTATGGACAGGTTCCTCAGGAGGAGCCTTCTGATCTCCTCGAACTCCTCCCTCACGCTGACGATTTCCTCGGGAGTGGCTCTCCTGAAGGCGCTGTAAAGCTCCCTGAAGTCCCTCTCGATGTCCTCCACGGAGAAGGGATCGAGGAGTCTGTCCCTTACCTCCAAGATCTTCTTCCTCAGCTCGCTTTCCATGCTCCTACAGAGTAATCTTTCGTCATGTTCCGGGTATTTTTGAGCGCCGGAGGAGATGGAAAGTCTCAGCCCGTGGATTCCCCGTAGAGGGGTTTGCTCTCGGCGGTCTGCAGATCCGGTGCGTCCTTGAGCTGCACAAACTCGGTTGCAACGCTGTAGGTGTCCCTCAGGGTATAGAAGGCATCGAGGATGGTGTTTTCGAAGTTCCTCTCCATGCTCTTGATCACGTAGTTGAGGTCCCTCATCTTCACCAGAGCTATACCCGCCCACCGGTCCCTCACGGTCCCGACGGTAACGTGGATCTTGCCGAAGAACCTGTGGAGAAGCTCCCGCGTTACCTTCAGCCCCCCGTCGAGCAGAAGGACATCGTCCCCCCTCAGCTTCCTCAGACCCCTGTAAGCGGCAAAGACGGAGCCGTCCCTGAGGCTGTTGATGAGGCACACCTCAGGGAACCTGTCGAAGACGTCCCTGAAGTGGCTGCTGACCGACGCGTAGAGGCTGTCGACCCCGATAACCTTCCTGAGAACCTCGAGGTTCTCCTCGAGCTCCCTGTAAAACTTTTCCCTTCCACTTTCCAGCAGGTCGGAGTGAAGAAGCAGAAGTGTTTTCATACTATAATTGTAAAGCATAATCCGATGTCCTTCAGTCTCAGGGAAAGGTTCCTGCTGAAGAAACCCCCAGCTGCAAATCTGAAAGATCCCCTCTGGATCCACTGTGCAAGCGTGGGGGAGTTCAACACCCTCAAACCCCTCATAGTCAGGCTCAGAGAGAGGTACCCCGTGGTGCTCACCTACTTCTCCCCGAGAGCGGAAGCCTACCTGAAAAGCTCGGCCGGCTTCTACGATCTGCTCTTTCCCCTGCCGGCGGATCTCCCCCCCCTGATAAGGAGGTTCGAGGGAATAATCAGACCCAAAGCGCTCCTGATAATGGAGAGGGAGCTGTGGTTTTCCCTCATCAGCTTTACAAGGTGCAGAAAGATCCTGCTGAACGCCTGCGCCAAGGGAAGCCTTATGGAGCGCCTTTTAGCGGGGAAGTTCTCCCTCATCCTGACAAGGACGGAGAGGGACAGGGAGATCTTTCTGAGGGAAGGTGCCCGGAGGGTCTTCTCCTGCGGTAACCTCAAACTTGTGGCGGGGGAGGAGGTCAG
>DRNB01000169.1 GCA_011375045.1 Aquifex aeolicus | reverse complement strand
AGGTCGCTTACAGGGTGGGAAGGGAGCTTGCCAGAAGGAAGATAGCGGTAGTGTGCGGTGGCAGAACGGGCGTTATGGAAGCCGTCTGCAAAGGAGCAAGGGAGGAGGGAGGTCTCACCGTGGGTATAATGCCCTCCTACGACGGGCACGAGGCGAACCCTTACGTGAGCCTGAAGATAAACACGGGTATGAGCTGGAACAGAAACCCCATAGTGGTGGCGACGGGCGATATGGTTGTCGCCATAGGGGGCAACTACGGAACCCTCTCGGAGATAGCTTACGCCCTCATACTGGGGAAATACGTGGTGGGCTGGAAAACCCACGAGGTAGAGGGAATTGAAAAAGCAGAAACACCTGACGAAATTATTAGGAAGGTGGAGAGCTTCTATGAGAGAGGACGTGTTCCTCTTGGAGGAGATGCTTCTGAGGACGATGCTCAGCGAGATAGAGGAAAGATACAGAAAGGTTCAGCGGAACCGTGAGGGGGACAGGGAGGTTCTGGAGCTGGCGGAAAACCTCCTGCGTATAGGAAGGGCGGCGGAGGGAGTTTTCAGGAAGATACCCAACCCCCGGAGGAAGATGGGGGAGGATCTCTACACGACCCTCTACGAGGTTCTCAAGGACATCAGCTCAGCCCTCTCGGAGCTTGCGATCGCGGGAGACGACAGGATCCATACCGTCGTGGCACACACCTACAGGAGGCTGGATAGCCTCAACTCCCTCTTCGAGAAGCTGACATGATCTTTGAGGACAGGGAGTCCGCCGGAAGGAAGCTCGCGGAAGTTCTGAGGGAGAAGATCCGGCTCGAAAACAAACCCCTTATCTTAGCCATACCCCGGGGAGGTATCCCCGTGGCTTACGCCCTCGCCAAGGAGCTGAGGGTGCCGATGAGCGTGGTGGTTGTGCGCAAACTGGGTCTGCCCTGGAACGAGGAGGCGGGCTTCGGCGCCGTGGACCCGGACGGACACACCTATCTCGATGAGGAAACCGTCAGATACGCCGGTCTGGATCGGGAGACGATCCGCAGGATAGCTGAGAAGGAACTGGAGGAGCTGAGGAAGAGGGAGGAGAAGTTTCTCCCCAGGGGGTATCCGGATGTGAGGGGAAGGGAGGTGGTGGTGGTGGACGACGGCGTAGCCACCGGTTACACAGCCATAGCCGCCGCCGGCTTCGCCCGGAAGAGGGGTGCCAAAAAGGTTCTGGTGGCGGTTCCCGTGTGCCCCGCCGATGCCTCCGGTCGCTTCGGGGACAGCGCCGACGAGTTCGTGTGCTTCTACCCCTCGGACAAGCCCGGTTTTGCGGTCGGTATGTTTTACAGGGACTTTCACCAGCTCTCGGACGAGGAAACCCTCTCCTATCTGAAAAGAGCGGAGCAGGAGGGGCTCCTGGAACCCGGAGGTTAAAATATAACCATGCGCATCCTCATGATAGACAACTACGATTCCTTCACATACAACCTTGTGCAGTATCTTTCGGTTCTCGGTGCTGAGGTTCTGGTGTTCCGCAACGATCAGATCACCCTCGAGGAGATCGAAAACCTCGCCCCTGACGGTATCGTGATCTCTCCGGGTCCCTGCACCCCCCGGGAGGCGGGTGTATCCGTGGATCTGATCAGGAAGTTCGCCGGCAGAACACCCCTCCTGGGCGTCTGTCTCGGTCATCAGTCCATAGGAACCGCCTTCGGCGGTAGGATAGTAAGGGCAAAAAGGCTCATGCACGGGAAGCTCTCGGAGATACACCACACGGGCAGGGGCATCTTTTCAGGAATACCCAGTCCCTTCCGGGCTGTTCGCTATCACTCCCTCGTCATCGAAGAGGAGAGCCTGCCCCCTGTTCTCGAAGTAACCGCCCGCTCCGAAGACGGGGAGATAATGGCTGTTCAGCACAGGGAACACCCCCTCTACGGAATCCAGTTCCACCCCGAATCTGTCCTCTCCGAATACGGTATGGAGATACTCAGAAACTTCCTGAAGGTGGTGGACTCCCGGATCAGACCGTCTCCCCCAGCTCCACCTGAGGTATCTCCTCCTTCAGCTTTCTGAGGACGCTCAGGAAATCGTCGCTCACCTCCCTCACCCTCTTTCCGTAAACGTTGAAGAAGGCTCGGGTAACTATAGCCTCCTTCTGAAGCGGACTGCTGAGACCAAGCTCCTCGTAGCGTCTGTTGAGAACTTCCTTCACCTCCAAGAGCAGCTCCGCCCTCCTCTCCCTCTCTGCCTCCGCCTGCCGGAGGGGCTGTCTCAGGAAGCCGTCTATCTTTCTGAGGATTTTTTCGAAGGCGTATCCCGGAAACTTCCTCTCTCCGAACCTCTCTATCACAAAACCCACGGTGAGGTAGCAGGCTTCCTCCACCCTGTCGGCGATGGCGATCTCCTCCAGCGACGGATCCCTCCTGAGGTAATCCATAAATATCTCGTAAGCCTGATGAGCCTTGTCCCTGAGGTTGGGAGCCTTCTCCACGTTGAGGCTGATTACGAACTCCTTTATCTGAGGGGGAAGAACTATAGCCAGAACTTCCTTCATGCCGAGGAGCTTTGCAGCCTCGAGCCTGTGCTGACCGTTTATAACCTCGAACCCTTCCTCCCCCTCTATCAGAAGAATAGGATCCACAAAACCCACCTTTTCTATGGAGGTCATGAGCTTCCTGACGAGGTTGTCCGAAAGCTCCCTCTGGATGGAGGGTATCCTTATCTGCTCTAAGGGAACTATTCCCACCTTTATACCGTATCCCTTCAGCGGTTCCTGAAGGGAGAACATTATCATCCTAAGAGTAATCTTAGGATCGCCGGATTAAAATTCAACCGCTCCGGAAGTGAGGTTCGTCAGCATACCGCTTTTTCCCTGAGCTACATTATTTATCTCCATGAGCGCTTACAGAGAGATCGTCATCCCCGAGGATCTGATCCAGAAGTGTGTAAAGTGCGGTATATGCAAATCAGTCTGTCCCTCCTACCACGGGGAGGAGGGTAGCTTTGCCCGGGGCAGACTCGCCCTCGCGGAGATGGTTGTCAGAGGGGACCTGCCCCTTACCGAGGAGATCGCCCGTCAGTGGGACGAGTGCGCCATGTGCCGGCGCTGTGAGTGGATCTGCCCCAACGACGTCCGCTACAAGGAGATCCTCGTCGCCGCCAGAGCACTCCAGAGCAGGAAGGTCGGTAAGGATCTCCTCTCCCGCATGGGTCTCAGAAGTCTGGAGTTCATGCAGTCAGGCGTAGGCAGGAAGGTGGTGAGGCTAACAGGTCTCCTGACAGCACCCCTGCCCTCCGAGCTTAAGATCCCCCTCCCCACAGGCGGGGTTAAGTTCTTTCCAAAACCCCACCGCAGGTCCTTCACCCTCAGAGGCAAGACCTTCCCCGCGCGGGAGGAGAAGGGGAAGCTCCTTTTCTTTACCGGCTGCATGATAGACATCTTCCACGGGGAGACAGGGGAGAGCGTTGTGAAGCTCATGAACAGACTGGGTTACACGGTGGTGGTTCCCCGGGATATAAGATGCTGCGGTGCCCCCCACCTGTACCACGGGAACCTCGATGCCTTCGAAAAGCTGAAGGAGCACAACCTCAGGGAGCTCGAAAACTACGAGTTCGATGCGCTGGTGGTTGCCTGCCCCACGTGCGGCGGCGCCCTCTTAGAGGACTACGATCGCGGATGGGAGGTCTATGACTTCGCCCAGCTCATAGCGAGGGAAGGGAGCAAGCTGAAGTTCAGAGCTAAGGAGGAGGAAAGCATAACCTTTCACGTTCCCTGCCACTCCTACACAGCGATGAGGGTGAATCCGGAGACCTTCTACGGGGTTATGGAGAGGGTGGAGAAGGTGAGGGTTGTTCGTGCGGAGCTGGCTCAGTCCTGCTGCGGTTTCGCTGGTCTGTGGAGCATCCAGCATCCGAAGCTTTCGGAGCGCGTTCAGATGGAGAAGATGGAGGACTTCGGCCGGACAGGTGCGGATCGCATACTGACAGCCTGTCCCGGATGCGCCCTTCAGATAAAGGACGGTGTGAGGAAGTTCGGAAGCAATCAGAGGGTTACGCACTTGGCGGACTATCTGGCGGAGAGGCTCGAGGACGATTAGGACGCCCTGCGGGCGTATTTTTTCTTTCCTTCCTCGAAGATATCCCCCCCGTATATGTCGTTGGCAACTATAACGGGAAAATCCTCCACGTAGAGCCTGCGGATAGCCTCCGTTCCCAGATCCTCGTAGGCTATCAGCTCGGAGGACTTTATGTACCTGCGCAGAAGGGTCGCCACACCCCCCACCGCGGCGAAGTAAACCGCCCTGTACTTTTTGAGAAGCTCCCTTACCTCCGGCGATCGATTCCCCTTTCCTATCATACCCTTGAGACCCAGCTGGAGGAGGGGCTCCACGTATCTGTCCATGCGGGACGCGGTTGTGGGACCGGCGGAGCCTATGACCTGTCCCGGCTTTGGAGGGGTGGGTCCCACGTAGTAGATGATCTGACCCCTCAAGTCGAAGGGGAGCTTCTCCCCCTTCCGGAGGGATTCCACCATCCTCTTGTGGGCGGCGTCCCTTGCGGTGTAGAGGTATCCGGTTATCAGAACCCTGTCGCCCGCCCGCAGGCTCCGGACAACCTCCTCGCTCAGGGGGGTGGTTATCCTCTTGACCATGGCATTAGTATATCACCGGGAGACTCTCAGAAACAGGGAGAGGTATCCCTCCCCTATGCTGTATCTGAGGGGCTGGAGTTTCCTCCTCAGCTCCTCCGGCACACGACCGTAGAGCTCGTTCCCCTCAAGAACCTTCAGAAGGCTGAGTTTGAGACTTTCCCCCTCGAGGGAAACCCCTTCCGTTCTGAGAAGCTCCTCGAGGCCGGAGGGATCGATTACGCGCAGATACACCCCCACATCACCCTCCTCCGTTCTGTAAACCCTCTCCTCCCCTCCCGCCCTGAACTCGAAGCCTCTTCTGAAGAATCCCCTGCGCCTGCCCCTTATCCTCATGAGATTGCCCGTCAGCTGAACCTCGAAGTCAGGGAACAGCCTCCTGAACTCTTCGGGAAGAAGTCTTACCTCTATCTCCCGGTCCAAGAGCCTGCCGAAGCTGAGAAGATCCTCCTTGAATATGCCCATCGCTACCGCCTGAAGCGGATCCTTACCCTTCTTCCGGATTCACCACAGATCTCTATCTCCACCTCCACGTCGCAGAGCTCTCCCTCACCCCACTCCACCGCAACAACACCCTCCCCCACGAACTCGCTCCAGTCGAAATCCCTTACCCTGTAAAGGTCCACGTGGATCAGCTTACCCGAAGCCGTGGGGTACTCGTTGGCGAGGGTAAAGGTGGGGCTCCTGATCTGATACTCCCTCTTTACACCCAAGCCCCGGGCGAGCCCCCGGACAAAGGTCGTCTTACCGCTTCCGAGATCACCTCTGAGACAGATAACCTCTTTACCGGTCAGCCTTCGGGCGAGGGAAGCCCCGAGGGCTTCCATCTCCTCGGGGGATTCTACCCTGAACTCCTCCACCAGGTTATATGGCTTTGGGTTTGCATGCGTCCACAAAACTCTGAATCAGCTCGGGTGTTGGTTCGTCCACAGCTCCGTACCTCGCCTTAACGGCGTTCACCCTGTCGTGATAGGTTTCTGTCTCCTTCTTGTAGAAGATACCTATGGGAACGGGCGCGTTGGGATCGTAGTAGTGATCGTGGTCGTGGAAGGCGAGTTCGAGAGCCTTGGCGTAGTCCGAGGGATCGTGTCCCATGTCCTTGTTTATGTCCTTGGTCCGCGACTTGTAGTACTTGAAGGTGTCTATCTTGTTGAAGGTGGGACAGGGGGATATAACGTTTATGAAGGAGAAACCCCTGTGAACTATCCCCTGCTTGATTACCTCCGTCATGTGCTTGGGGTTACCCGAATAGGTCTGGGCTACGAAGGTGGCGCCGAAGGAGAGCATGGTGGCTATGGGGCTGAGGGGCTTGTCTATGGTTCCGTAAGGGGTAAGGGATCCGTAGAGTCCCTCCCGGGACGTGGGAGAAACCTGATTCTTCGTCAGTCCGTATATCTGATTGTCCATGCAGATAACGGTTATATCGAGGTTTCTTCTGGCAGCGTGGGGGTTGTGCCCCGAACCGATGGAGAAGAGGTCTCCGTCCCCCGTCTGAACGATAACCGTAAGGTCTGGATTAGCCAGTTTTATACCCACCGCCACGGGAAGCGCCCTTCCGTGAAGCGTATGGACCGAGTAAGACTTCATGAAGAGGGGAGCCCGGGAGGAACAGCCTATACCAGAAACCTGAACGATGTTCTCAGGGGGGAGCTTCAGCTCCGAGAAAGCCTTGGTACAGGCGGCTACAACGCTGAAATCCCCGCATCCGGGGCACCAGGTCGGTTCTATATCGCTTCTGTAATCTGCCGGTTTCAGAGGAACCTCTAACTGCCTGAAGTGTTCCATACTAAGCACCTCCTTTAAATGAGTCCGTAGACCCTTTCCTTCCCAAAAACGTCCGCCGCGGTGAGCCTGCCCTCCGTGATCTCCGGATTCTCGAGGAGGTAGTCTATGAAGCCTTCGACCTCGCTGGGTATCATCGGCTCACCCCTGTAGATGTTGAAGGTAACGGGCCTGATGTGGGTCTCCTGCTTCAGTATATCCGCCAGCTGACCGCTCCAGTTGGTTTCGGGCATGGCTACACGCTCACACCTCTTTGCAAAGTCCTCGACGAGATCCTTTCTCACGGGCCAGAGGAGCTTCATGTAGAGGGCGTTGACCTTGACCCCCCTGCTCCTGAGACGCTCTATGGCTTCCTTGGTTACGGAAGCGGTCAGACCCCACGTTATAACACCTATGTCCGCCTTCTCGAAGGGTGCGTCGAACTCGTAGAACCTCTCCGCATCCTCCCTCAGGAGCTTTTCGAGCTTCCGCATCCTCTTCTCCATCTGAAGCGTTCTGATATCGGGTCTGTTACGGGGATCGGAGTTCTCCTGATGCTCGAGCCCCGTGATGGCGTGTATGGCGTTCGGATCACCCGGAATGCCCATGGGGGTTATGCCGTCCTCCGTGAAGAGGGCGAACCTCAGGAAGCGACCGTTCCTTATGTATCTACCCTCGGGATCCTCCTCGGGGTTGTAAACCCACCTGCTCTCCAGCTTTATCTTGGTTACGTCAGGTGTCGGGAAAGCCTCAGCTCTGAGGGAGAGGGAAGCGTCCGTGAGCAGGAACACGGGCATCTGATACTTCTCCGCAAGGTTAAAGGCTTCTATGGTGAGGTAGAAGTTCTCCTCCACGTTGGTGGGTGCGAGGACAGCCTTCGGGTAATCTCCGTGTCCCGCATAGACAGCGTGGTGGAGGTCCCCCTGCTCATGCTTGGTGGGCATACCGGTTGCCGGACCAACCCTCTGAACGTCCACGACCACCACGGGCGTCTCGGTCATGCCCGCGTAGGTGAACATCTCGGTTTTCAGGCACATACCGGGTCCAGAGGTGGCGGTCATGGCTTTGACGCCGGCGTGGGCGGCTCCCACAACCATCGCCATGGCGGCGATCTCATCCTCAGCCTGATAGAGCCAGCCACCCGCCTTTATGAGATCTTCGACTATGTAGTTGCCAACCGTGGTGGCTGGAGTTATAGGGTAGGCGGCGAAGAACCTGCAGCCGGCAACTACGGCACCCTTGGCTACAGCCTGATTCCCCTCCATGATGACCACGTCCTTGGGTTCTCTCGGGGGCGGGAAGGTGTAGCCGTCGACCTTCTTTATATTCTCTCTGACGTAGTTCATGCCCACCTCGAGGGCTCTGTAGTTCATGTTCACCACGTCCTCACCCTTTCTCATGAACTTTGCCTTTATAGAATCCCT
>DRNB01000168.1 GCA_011375045.1 Aquifex aeolicus | reverse complement strand
GTCGAATCGGCGAGGGAGATCTACAGCAAGCTCATCCGCCTCTTTCCCGCGAACCATCAGTACAGACACCGCTACGCGGTTACCCTCCTCCAGTCCGGCCGTTACGAAGAGGCGAGAGCCCTTCTGGAGGAGCTGTTCAGAAAGCACCCCGAGGATCTGAACCTTGCCTACTCATACGCCCTGTCCCTTGAACTCTCGGGGAAGTTCGAGGAGGCGGAGAAGATATACAGAAAGCTCTACGAAAAGCTCCCCAGAAACCAGAAGATCATGGAGAGGCTTGCCAACGTTTACACGATGCTCAGACGCTTCGACGAGGCTGAGGAGATCATAGAGAAGGGACTCTTCCTCAACCCCGCCAACATAAGGTTCTACGTTCTCAGAGCAAACATCTTCATGGAGAAGAAGGACTACCGCTCCGCGGTGGAAACCCTCGACAAGGTGGTCTCCATAAACCCCAGAGAGTACAGAGCTTACTTTCTCAGAGCCATAGCTTACGACAACCTGGGGAAGATAATCGAGGCGGAGAAGGATCTCCGCAAAGCTATGGAGATAAACCCGGAGGATCCGGACCTCTACAACCACCTGGGCTACTCCCTGCTGCTGTGGTACGGGAAGGCACGCCTCGCCGAAGCCGAACAGCTCATCAGAAAAGCCATCGAAGCGGAGCCGGACAACCCCGCCTTCATAGACAGCATGGGCTGGGTTTACTATCTCAAGGGTGATTACGAAAGAGCTGTCCAGTACCTTCTGGACGCTCTGCGGAGGGTTTACGACGATCCCGTGGTCAACGAGCACGTGGGGGACGTCCTGCTGAAGATGGGCTATCCCGACTCCGCGGTGAGATACTACAGAAGATCCCTGATGCTCCTCGAAAAGGGAAAGGAAGGGGAGAAGGGTCAGAGGGAGAGGGTTCTGGAGAAGCTGAAGGAGCTGGGGGTAAGTCCCTAAGGGGACAGCCGGTTGAAGAGCTTTATAAACCCGTCCACCACCTTCGGCAGGCTATTTTCCTCCACAAAGCGCCGGGCGTTCTCCCTTACCCTTTCCCTCAGCTCCGGGCTGTTCAGAAGCTCCCTTAACTTCAGCTCTAAGTCGGAGCTGTCTCTGTACAGAACCACCGGCGCCTCCTCACCCCGGGGGAGGGTTTCGAAGAAGCGGGTGTCGGGAGCGACGGTGATACACAGGGAACCGAGGGTCTGGTAGAGGGTGGAGGAGACCACAACCCTGTTCGTCCTCCCCTTGGGGAGCAGGTGGACGTCCGAGCTGTGCAGGAGGGCGTATATCTCCTCCAGATCCAGAACCTTCTGCTCCTCAAGGATCCACTCCTCCTTTGCACCGAGGGGTTCTCCGGCTCTGACCACCCGGTAAACTATCCGGGGGTAATCCTCCCGGAGTTTTCTGAGAGCGGTGAGAAAGTCCCTGTACTCCCCTACGGGCTGTCTTCCGAAGGAGAAGAAGACGATCCTCCCGTCCTCCCCAAACCTCCTGCCACCTTCCCTGACCGGCAAGCAGGGGTAGGGCAGGATCTCCACCCTCGTGCCTTTTGCTCTCTCCCCTAAAACCTCCTTCAGATACCGCTCATCGAAGATCACGAGGGTGGAAAAGACGGACAGATCGCTGTATCTGAGATCCTCCGGACAGCTCTCGTGAACAACCGCGACGGTGGGGATCCCCTT
>DRNB01000167.1 GCA_011375045.1 Aquifex aeolicus | reverse complement strand
GCCGTCGCCTCCGCGGAGGCTAACTTGCTCTCCACGTAGCCCTTCGCCCTGATGATCTCCTCTATCCTTTTCCTTACCTTCCTGAGCTCCTCCTCGACCTCCTTCAGGTAAGCCTTCTCCTGGCGCAGGGTGTCCTGCTCCACAGCCTTCATACGTCTGAGCTTCTCCACCTCCCCTGTGGAGTTCTTTATCTTTTCCTCCGTTTCCTCCCTCTCACGGCGGAGCCGTTCTGTATCCTCGCGGGTCTTCTCTATCTTCAGCTCCGTTTCCCTGAGCTTTATCCTGAGGTTCTGCTCCTCCTCCCTCATCCTCTCTATCTGCTCCTTGAGCTGACGTTCCTTCTCCTCGACCTTCTGAGCGGTTTCCAGAGAGACCTTGAGCTCCTCGTCGAGCTGTTTGAGCTCCCCGTAAGCTCTCTCCTCCTGAACCTTCAGCTCCTTCAGCTCCCTTTCCCTGAGTTCGAGCTCCGCCTCGAGCTGTTCCCTTTCCGAGAGCAGGTTCTCCAGATCCCTTCTGAGGTAGCTCAGCGCCTTCTCCTCCTTTTCCTTCTCCTCCAGCAGCTCCTTTCTTCGCTCCTCCGCTGACTCTATCTCCCTGCTGAGGTGTTCTATATCCGAGGACACCTTCCCTATCCTCTCCCTGAAGGGAAGGAGCTGATCGCTCAGCTCCCTGAGCCTGTTTTCCTTAGAGGTCAGGGTGCTCTCCTGCTCCTTTATGCGCTCCTTGATCTGGAGGAGCCGGGTTCGCAGGGAGGTAAGCTCCGCGGACATCTTCTCCTCTTCCTTCCTGAGGCGCTTTATCTCCTTTGCAAGTATGGCTATCTCCGTTTCCCTTCTGTCCGCCTGAAGCTTTTTGTAGCGGTCCAGGCGCTCCTTCTCCTCCCTGAGTCTCTCCAGCTGGACCTTTATCTCCTCTAAGAGGAGCTTCAGCTCCCTGATCTTTATGTCCACCTCCATCAGGTCGTTGATGGCTCTCTGCTTCTTGCTTTCGTATTCGCTTATACCCGCAACGTCCTCTATGACCTTCCTCCGCTCCACGGGGGTCATCTTCAGGAACTTGATGATGTCGCCCTGAAGCACGACGTTGTAACCGTTCTCGTATATACCCGCCTTGGAGAGGAAGTCTCTGAGATCCTTTTCCCTCACGGTGCTCCCGTTTATCCTGAAGGTGCTGCGGCCGTCTCCGGTAACCTTTCTGGAGATTACAATCCTCTCCTCCTGAAGGGGGAAGGTGCCCTCGTTTCTGAAGTGAACCTCCACGTAGGCGTGATCCGCCCGCTCTCCGTCCTTGGAGAAGATGAGGTAGGAGAGGTTCTTGGCTCTGAGCGTTTTTGTGGTGGCTATGCCGAGGGCGAAGGAGATGGCGTCCCCTATGTTGGACTTGCCCGCTCCGTTGGGTCCCACCACGGATATGAAGCCTTCCCCGAGGGGTATCTCCTTCCTCTCCTTCCCGTAAGATTTAAAGCCTTCGACGACTATCTTCTCTATATAAGCCTTCATCTTCTCCGTATCAGCTCGGGAAGCTTCATCAGCACCGCGTAGATCCTCTTCCACCTGTTCCACTCTATAGCGGGTATCCCGCCTCCGTAGGTTCCGTTGGGGGGAAGATCCTTTACAACACCTCCCCGGGCGACCACGGTAACGTTGTCCCCTATGGTTATGTGATCCGCAACGCCCGCTTGCCCGGCGAGGATCACGTTCCTTCCCGTGGTTACACTCCCCGATAGCCCCACCTGTCCCACGATTATGTTGGCTTCGCCCACATCACAATTATGGGCTATCATCACGAGGTTATCAACCTTGGTGTGTCTGCCGACCCGGGTGCTGTCTATGAGCGCTCTGTCCACCGTAGTGTTGGCTCCTATCTCCACGTCGTCCTCTATCACCACGTTACCTATGTGGTTCAGCTTCTTTATGCCTTCCTTACTTATACAGTAGCCGAAACCGTCCGCACCGATAACAGCTCCGCTGTGAATCCTGACCCTCTCCCCTATGACCGTGTTCGGGTATATGTGGACCCCGCTGAAGATCACCGAACCGTCGCCTACCACCGTGTTGCTTCCCACGTAGGTGAAGGGGTATATCTTGACGTTGTTCCCCAGCTGGACGTTGTCCCCCACGTAGGCAAAGGCTCCCACGTAAACCCCCTCCCCCATGATCACGTTCTCTCCTAAGTGGGCTTTATCCGACACCCCTTCGGGGTGTTTCTCCGGATAGAACCTCTCCAGAAACAGGGCGAGGGCAAACCTCACGTCCTCCACCTTTACGTAGTTGGGGTAATCCGTATCTTCGGAAACCACAAGAGCCGCGGGGTTCCCCTTCCGGGCGGATTCCACCTCCCTCCTGCTGCGGCAGAACACTACCGTCCCGCTCCGGGGTCTGAGGGGTGAGGAGACACCCTGAATCTCGATCCGGGGATCCCCCCTCAGCTCACCTCCCACAAGATCGGCTATATCCTTCAGCTTCATTTTGGAGAAACACCCTCGTCCACTATCTTGATGATCTCCGTTGTAACGTCCATGTCCGGTTCCCTGTAGAGGAAAACCGCGCAGTCCATCACCCCTGCGAGACCCTTCTTCTTGGCGAGCTTCTCCGCGGCTTCCCTGACCCTGTTGTAAACCATGGCTTCGAGCCTCTGCTTCATGTTCTCGAGCTCCTCCTGAGCCTTCTGCTGAAGCTCCCGGGCTTCGGACTCTATCTTCTGATACTCCTTTATCTTCTCCTCCTTTACCTTCTGGGAGATAGCCTTGCTCTCTATCTGCTTTTTAAGCTCCTCCAGCTTCTGTTCCTTCTGGGTGAGCTGGCTCTGAAACTCTAAGAGCTTGTCCCTGAGCTCCCCCTGTGCCTGAGCCACCAGTTTGGACTCCTGAAGTATGCGGTTGGTGTCGACGCAGGCAAAGGACTGACCGTAGGAGATCCCTCCGATTGCAAGGATCAACAGCGTAAAGAGTGCTCCGATCATGATTACCTCCTTATGAGTTTATTATCCTACCCTCCCATCTTCAGGAGAGCGAATATTATCCATCCGCTTACCGCCACGTAGATCCACACCACAGCCGTGATGGGTGCTATCCTTCTGTGCTTGGACAGTCTGTTGGTGAAGCCGAGGAAAACCGTTACCGCGGCGAGGGGTATGTTCAGCGTTGCAAGGATCGAGTGGGATATCATCACAAAAAGGTAAAGTCCCCTGTGGGGTCCCTGATAGAGCTTCGGAGGATACATCACGTACTTCAGACCGTAAAAGATCAGAAAGAGGAGCGCCAGAAAGGAAGCGGTGAGCATGACCTTCCGGTGAAGTTCCCTTCTGCCCGTTTTTACAAGGAAGAGACCCGTAAGGATCAGGATACCGCTCAATCCTATGGTTGTCAGGCTCAGAAAGGTCAGTATCTCGTACCCCATAGCTACCTCAGAAGATGAGCTATAACAAAGGTCATTATATACGTGATGAGGGCAAAGACGCTCAGCATAACCGCCAAGATTAGGTTTGTTTTTCTGTTACGCTTCCTCCTCTCGCGGATGCCCATTGCTTCTAATTATAGAAGATAGAACGTAGAGGACGAAGATAACACCACCGATCACGGAGAGAACGGAGCCCACACCCATCAGGAGCATGAACAGATAAACCTTAAAGGACTCTATGTAGCCCGTCCCGAAGGTTTTGCGTGGTGCTCCGTAAACACCAGCCCAGAACAGCCCGAGCACAAAAAGAAGCATACCCACACCGTAAAGGTAAGGCTGAACCCTCACAAAACCGGGAAGGTGGGAGATAAAACCCAGATCCTTCAGATAGTAAAAGGTAAGCCCCATCAAAGTTATGAGTATGCTTGCGATGACCCCGTGATAGTGGGCGGGGATCCTCAGGTCCGAACCGGCGATCAGATAACCCATGAGCGCTCCCACCGCATACATGAGCACGCTCAGACCGAGCACGTTGGCAAACAGACCACCCCTGAAAGCCACCTTCGCAAGGAAGTAAAAGGCGTAGGCGAGGGTGGGGATCCCTATACCTACCGCGTAGCCTGCCGTGGTAATCATCCTGATCGTGGGGGACAGACTGTCCTGAGCAAAGATCTGGAGAAGCAGATAGATTGCGGGGAAGGGGAGGAGGAGCAGGTTCAAGAAGCGCATGAACTCAGGAGGCTTCCTGCCGGACACCTGCGACAGAATTACCCAGCCCGCCAGCAGGAGGGAGGCGTTTACGAACTGGTGAACGTGTCCGGGAAGCCAGTAGAGCCTTTCGAAGTAAAGGTACACCTCCTCCGTTTTAGGGGTGCGGAGGTAGGAGATCAGAAGAGCTGAGGGCATGAGGAGGGAGAGCAGAACAGAGATCGAAAGAAGGTTTCCCAGAGGATCGCCCGACCTCAGTTCTCTGAAGGTGAGGGGAAGGAACCGCAGAGCGGAGAGGGCGAACCCCGCCCCGAAGAGGGCTATGCCGGCAAAGAAAAAGGGGTGAACTATCGTCGGAACGTAGTTGTTGTGGACAGCTGTTCCCAGACCGAGGAGGGCGGACAGAAAGAGGAGAAAGGTTCCCAGATAGGCAGGTATGTAATCGTAGCTTCCCCTGTCCTCACCAAAATACCTGTGCCAGAGAAAGGAGAGGAAGGACAGGAATCCTATTATGAGGGCGAGGTCAACATGACCTATCAACCAGTGGTAGAAGAGCTGGGGTGGGATGTAATCTGAGACCCCCGGCGTCCTTGCAAGGGCAACCAGAAGGGCAAAGAAGCCCCCGCTTCCTATGGAAAGCACAAAGAGGAGGAACCAGGCTCTCATCCATCCTTCACCAGATCGACGATAAGCACGGTGAAGAGGACGGCGATGTAAACGATGGAGAAGAAGAAGAGCTTCATGCTCTCCTCTTTTTTAGAGAAGAGAAACTTCAGCGTCAGTCCGGCGTAAAGGAGGCTTGCCGCGACCGCAACGCTCAGATAAAGCCTGCCAGCCATTCCTATCATGTAGGGGATGAGGCTAAGCGGAAGGAGCGAAACGGTGTAGAGGAGCGTCTTTACCTTGGTTATCTCGACACCCCTGGCGACCGGTAGGGCGGGAACTCCAGCCTTGGCGTAGTCATCCCTGTACTTCAGAGCGAGAACCCAGAAGTGGGGAGGTTGCCACATGAACATTATCAGGAAAAGGGTCAGAGCTTTGAGATCCACCGTTCCCGTTACGGCAGCGTAGCCGATCACGGGCGGGAGCGCTCCCGATATACCTCCCACCTCCGTCGCGATGGGTGTTTTCCTCTTGAGGAGGAACGTGTAAAGAACCACGTAGGAGAAAGCCGCCCCCATCGCAAGGACGGCGGAGATCAGGTTGACGAAGAGACTCAGCAGCAGAAAGGACACCGCAAGGAGAAACACTCCGAACACTATGGCGCTGAAGGGGTTTACCACCCCTCGGGGGAGGGGTCTCGCCGAGGTCCTCTCCATGAGGCTATCTATGTCCCTGTCCAGAACCATGTTCAGAACCGCGGATCCTGCGGCTGCGAGACCTGTACCGGCGAGGGTCCAGAAGACAAGGAAGGGATCCAGGTTGCCTCCGGAGCCTATGTAGGCTCCCCCCAGCGTTGTTATGAGCACGAGGGTAACTATACCCGGCTTGGTCAGGGTCAGATACTCCTTGAAGGTGGAGGTATAGGACATCGTCTTCTCTACCATGCGGACGCACCCTCTCCTCTCGCCTCAGGTTCCAGGAGGGTTATCTCCTTACCCTTCAGGATCTCAGGAGCGATGAGGTAGGAAACCCATATCACCAGCAGGAAACCTATCGCTATGTGGAAGAAGAGAACGGGTAGAAAGAGCTTGGTCAGGACGGTTGCCACACCCGCTATGACCTGAGCGCTCACGAGCAGGAAGGTTACAAAGCTGTACCGGTCGAACCTCTTGAGCATTATGTAGAGGGAGAATATGATCAGCCCCATGGCTATCGTTATGTGAAGCAGATAAGAAAAGAGGTTGAAGTCAGCCGCCTTAACGTAGCGGACGAGGATGCCCACGAGTATCTGGAACATGACCAGCAGGTAGAAGGCTTCCCCAAAGGGCATGAGGGGCTTATCCTCCCTTCTGTCGAGAACCGAGTAGAAGACAAAGGTAAGCCCGGAGAGGATCATGACCGAAAGGATCAGATGGGAGGTGGTGTATATGTAGTGGAGGAGATCTCTGAGCAGAGGTGCTTCTGTAATCACAACCCTCATTCCCAGAAGAGCTTCGAGGATCAGGAAGATGAAGATCCAGACCATAGCCTTTCTGGGAAATCCCGCGTAGCGTTTCCACACCGCAACAAGAGAAGCTATCGTGAGGAGACCGACTATACCCCCCAGAATCCT
>DRNB01000166.1 GCA_011375045.1 Aquifex aeolicus | reverse complement strand
TCCTCCTCCAGCAGAAGCCTCATGGCGTCGGTGAGCTGGATCTCACCCCCCTTGCCCGGTCCCGTTTCCCTCAGCTTATCGAAGATCTTGGGGGTAAATATATACCTGCCTACTATGGCGAGGTTGGAGGGAGCCGTCTCCACCGAAGGTTTCTCCACAAGGTCCTCGACGATGTAAACCCCCTCCTCGATCTCCTTTACCTTCACTATCCCGTACTTGCTCACCTCCCTCTCATCCACCTCGAAGAGGGCTATTACGCTCTTCCCGAAGCGGTTGTAGAGATCTATCATCTCCTTCAGAACGGTGTTTTCGGGTTCGAGGATTATGTCGCCGAGGGAGACTATAAAGGGTTCGAGACCCACGGCCGGTTCCGCCGTCAGGACCGCATGACCGAGACCTAACTGATCCTTCTGACGGACGTATATGGGGTTTATCATGTGGCTGATCTCCCTGATGTTGCCGAGGATCTCCTCCTTACCCGCCTCCTTGAGGTGCGTCTCGAGATCCCTGTTTATGTCGAAGTGATGCTCTATGGGTCTTTTGTGTCTCCCTGTAACGAAGATGACGTTCTCTATACCTGCATCGAGCAGCTCCTCGACTATGAACTGAATGACGGGTTTGTCGATGATAGGGAACATCTCCTTGGGCATGGCTTTTGTGGCAGGGAGGAATCTGGTTCCCCATCCCGCAACCGGCAGAACAGCTTTTCTTATCCTTACCTCCATCTTTACCCTCCCTTCAAAAGGGATATCATCTCCCTCACAGCTCTTTCGAAGCCGAAGATCACGGCGTTGGCAACGATGGAGTGTCCTATGTTCAGCTCCTCTATGACCTCCGAGAGCCTTAGGATCCCCTTCACGTTGTGGTAGGTCAGTCCGTGCCCCGCATACACCCTGAGCCCCAGATCCCTGGCAATGCGGGCGGCTGTTTCGATCCTCCTGAGCTCCTCCTCCGCCTCCGCAAAGCGGTGGTCGTTCCACAGATTGGCGTAAAGTCCTGTGTGAAGCTCCACGGCGTCCGCCCCCACCTCCCTGCTAACCTCCACCTGACCGACCTCCGGATCCACAAAGAGGGAAACCTCTATCCCAGCCTCCCTGAAAGGGTGGATGAACTCCGGCAGATAACCTCTCATGCTGACCACGTCCAGCCCGCCCTCGGTGGTTATCTCCTCCCTTCGCTCGGGAACGAGGGTTACCCTGTCGGGTTTTACCTTCAGGGCTATCCTCCTCATCTCCTCCGTGGGAGCCATTTCGAGATTTACGGGTATGCTCACAAGCTCCTTTATAAGCTCCAGGTCCCTGTCCTGAATGTGTCTTCTGTCCTCCCGCAGATGCAGGGTTATCTGATCCGCCCCCGCCTGCTGTGCCAGAAGGGCGGCAAAGACGGGACTCGGTTCGAAGGTTCTTCTGGCTTGACGAACCGTTGCGATGTGATCGACGTTTACCCCCAGCCTCATCAGGGTAATTTTAACATTTACCGAACCCTTTCCCCGAGGGGCGGAACTATCTCCTCCAGTATCTCCGCGTAGGAGGGATGGGAGAAAGCACCTCCGGTAAGGGCTGAGAAGGCGTTTACTATCTCCGAAACCCCATGACCGATAACCGTGAGGAATACAGCGGAGCCGTCCTCATCGTAGCCCACCTTCAGGATGCCGGCGGGATGGTTTACAAAGTTCTTGGGGTTCAGCGATAGGGACCGGTGCTCGAACCTCACAGCCTTTTCGGGATCGCCGACAAAGCCTATCTCGTAAGCTGAGGTGATAACGAAGGGAACCTTCGAGGGTTCGAACCTCACGCTCTTACCGTAAAGAATGTTCTGAACGGCAACCCGTGCCTTTTCGTAAGCGAAGCTCGCCCCCGTGGGTGGAACCACATCCCCGACCGCGTAAACTCCGGGAACGCTGGTCTCGAGGAAGGGATCGGTGTCCACAAATCCGTCCGACCTGATCCGGATGAAGGGAAACCGCTGTCTGCAAACGTCGGGTATCCTGTTTCCGCTCTCCACGATCGTTTCCCCCTCCCCTCTCTCGGAGATATCCACACCTAAGGCTTCGAGGGACGATTCGAG
>DRNB01000165.1 GCA_011375045.1 Aquifex aeolicus | reverse complement strand
GGAGGTTCCCGAAGAGGATCTGGTCAGACTTCAGTGGTATGGGCTCTACCACGACAAGCCGAGGATCGGAACCTTTGTCCTCAGGATAAAGCTCCCCGGAGGAAGGATAACCCCCGAACAGCTGAAGGTTGTGGGGGAGCTTGCCCGCAGGTTTAACAACTACGCGGAGCTTACAAGCAGGCAGGATATCCAGCTCCACTACGTCAGGCTGGAGGATGTCCCCTCGGTTTTCGAAACGCTCCGGGGAGCGGGGCTCTTCAGACCAGGACCGTGCGGTGATACGGTCAGAAACATAACCTCCTGCGCTGTAGCAGGGCTCGACAGGGATGAGCTCTTCAGCATCGAGGGGAGCCTCAGGGAGCTGACGGATTTCTTCTCGGATCCCTCCCACAGAGACTACTTCGATCTACCCCGTAAGTTCAAGATCTCCCTTTCAGCCTGCCCTTACCACTGCAACCACCCCGAGCTTCACGACCTTGCCTTTGTGGGAGCCCTCAGGGAAGGCAGAGCGGGGTTTGCGGTCTGGGTGGGTGGGGGACTGTCCTCCACACCGAGGATAGCCCGTCCCTTAGGGATCTTTATCCCTCCTGACAGAGTTCTCGAGGTCGCCCTGGCCGTTCTCGACCTCTGGAGGGAGGATCCCGAAAACAGAAAATCCTTCGTGAAGGCTCGGATAAAGTATCTTGTGGACAGGCTCGGCGCGGAGGGTTTCAGAGAGCGCCTTCTGGAGAGGCTCTCCTTCCAGCCCGAACCTCTCGAAAGGGAGCCTGAGCAGATAAGGAGGGATTTCCACGAGGGAGTAAGACCCCAGAAGGAGGAGGGGCTTTACTACATCGGCTTTCCGGTTCCGGTGGGCAGACTCTCGGGCGATCAACTCCTGAGGATTGCGGACTTTGCGTTGGAGGAGAATTTAGAGATCAGGATCTCCCAGAGGCAGAACCTCATACTGGGAAACGTTCCTGAGGAAAGGCTCGAAGATACCGTCGATTTCATGAAGAAGGTAGGACTATCCCTGAACCTGAGCAGGACAAGGGCGCTTTCCACCGCTTGCACCAGCGACCCCTTCTGCAACTACTCGGTTGGTTCCGCAAAGGAAATCCTTACGGAGATCATAGACTACCTCGAAGGCGAACTGGGCGATTTAGGGGACGTAATCATAGGTTGCGACGGTTGCCCCCACGCCTGCGCCCATCACTGGCTCAGCGATATAGGTCTGCAGGCTACCCACATCAGACACCCCGATGGGAGCATAGAAACAGGTCTGAACGTTATCCTGGGCGGTGGATACGGCAGGCTGGCTGGTGTCGGCAGGATAGTGCTCAAGAGGGCAACTGTGGAGGACACGAAGGTCTATCTGAAGAACCTCCTGTCGGCTTACAGAAAGTCGGGCAAGGAGACCATTCAGGAGTTTGTCAGGGAGCTGAGCGATGAAGACCTGCTCCGGGTGATGAGGGGCGGCGAGGTGGTTACCGTTACGGAGGAAAAGGGCGTAAGAGTGCGTATGATGGGTCCCCTCACGAGGCTCACGGGAGGTCTCTCGGAGCTCTGGGTGGAGGCAGGCACCGTAAGGGAGCTGATAGACAAACTGGAGGTGCTGTACCCCGGCGTTAAAAACAGACTCCTCAAGGAGGACGGTGAGATCAAATCCGCCATAAACGTCTTTGTAAACGAGGAGGACGTGAAGTATCTGAAGGGTCTCGATACAGAGCTTAAGGAAGGAGACGAAGTTCAGTTTATCTTAGC
>DRNB01000164.1 GCA_011375045.1 Aquifex aeolicus | reverse complement strand
GCCCGATCCAAAGAGGACACAGGCAGGAGTTCCCTTAAAGCGAGCCAGAGCCTCCTCGAGCCTCCGGTGGTAGCGCGTGTACCCCGATATAAGCTGGGAGGCTGCGGAACCCAGACCCGTTTCTTCGAGAGCCTTTACCGCTGAGGACACCACCTCCGGGTGGTTCCTGAACCCCAGATAGTCGTTGGAGCAAAAGTCCTTCAGTCCCTCGGAGAGAATCCTTTCCCTGTAAAGCTCCTCGGCTCTGAGCCTGCTGAGGATATCCGGAATCCAGTCCATAATTATTTAATTATGGAGGGCGCCTTCAGCCGGGCGGGCAGGGAGCTCCTCAGGAAGCAGGCTGAGGATCTGGAACGTGTCCTCTCCAAAGGAGGGGAGGATCCGGAGCTTCTCTTCCGCCTCGGCGTCATAAGGGTGCGTCTGGGGGAGGTGGAGAACGCCAGAAAGGTGTTCCTCAGACTCAGGGAGATCGATCCGGAAAGAGCCTCCGAGCTTCTCGACATCATATACGACCTGTAAATGATGGTATAATTTTACATACTACTCTGAGGAGGTCTGCACAGATGCCCCTTTCCAAAGAGAAGAAGTGGGAGCTGATAAAGGAGTTCCAGCGTCATGAGGGAGATACGGGATCGCCGGAGGTTCAGATAGCGATACTGACGGAGAGGATAGCCAAACTGACGGAGCACATGAAGAAGCACAAAAAGGACGTTCACTCCAGAAGGGGACTGATAGCCATGGTCAGCAAGAGAAGAAGGCTCTTAGAGTATCTCAGGGAAACCGATTACCAGAGGTATCTCGAAGTCTCCAGACGACTGGACCTTCAGGTAAAGTAAGATGGCAGAGGAAACGGCAAGGTTAGGGAACAGCAGGGAACCGGTAGTTATAGAAACTGGCAGATACGCAGGTCAGGCGGACGGCGCCGTTGTTGTCCGGCAGGGGGGAACCGCCGTTCTGGTAACGGCGGTTATGTCGGAGGAACCCAACAAGGACATAGACTTCACCCCCCTCACCGTCGATTACAGGGAGAGACCTTCCGCCTACGGGAAGATACCCGGCGGCTTTGTCAAGAGGGAGGGTAAACCCACGGACAGGGAGGTCCTCGTATCCAGGGTCATAGACAGGCCCATAAGACCTCTCCTTCCCGAGGGGTTCTTCAACGACGTCGTTATAACAGCCCTGACCCTCTCCGCGGATGATATATACGATCCCGACGTCCTCGCCATAACGGGTGCTTCAGCCGCTCTTCACGTATCCCGGATACCCTTCGAAGGACCCATAGCCGGCGTGAGGGTGTGCAGGATAGACGGTGAGTTCGTGGCAAACCCCACCTACGAGGAGAGAAAGGAGGCTGAGCTCGAAATCGTCATGGCGGGCACAAGGGACGCCATAGTTATGGTGGAAGGGGGCGGAAGGGAGGTTCCCGAGGAGCTTATAACGGAGGCTCTTTACTTTGGTCTCTCCTCCATTCAGGAGGTCCTATCGGCTCAGGAGAAGCTGAGGGAGAAGGTGGGAGTCCCCAAGGTCGCCTTCGAGGGGGTGAACCTTCCCGAGGAGCTTATCACCGCTCTGGAGGAGGAGTGCAGGGACAGGATCTTGGAAGCGTTCACCCTTCAGGATAAGAAAGAGAGGAACAGGAGGCTCGCCGAGATACTCGAAGAGTTCATAGAAAGGAAGGAGGTTCCGGAGGAGCTTCACTTCAACGTAAAGTTCTTCTTCAAGAAGTTCGAAAGCAGACTCATGAGGGAAAAGATACTGAACGAGGGGATACGTATAGACGGCAGGAAACCGGACGAGATCCGACCCATAACCATAGAGGTTCATCCCTTCGAAAGACCCCACGGCAGCGCCGTCTTTACCCGGGGGCAGACCCAGGCGTTCGTTACCGTAACCCTCGGAGCGCCCGATGAGGCTCAGATGATAGAGACGATAGCGGAAGGGGAGGTCTTCAAAAGGTTCATGCTCCACTATAACTTTCCCCCCTTCTCGGGTGGGGAAGCTCGTCCCTGGGGACCGCCCCGCAGAAGGGAAATAGGGCACGGCGCCCTTGCGGAGCGCGCCCTCGAACCCGTAATTCCCGACGAGGAGGAGTTCCCCTACATAATCCGGGTCGTCTCGGACATCCTCGAATCCAACGGCTCCACCTCCATGGCGACTGTGTGCGGGGGATCCCTCGCCCTTTTCGATGCGGGCGTTCCCGTAAAAGGGGGCAAGCACGTGGCGGGTATAGCCATGGGGCTTATCATCGAAGGGGACAGATACGTCATCCTCTCGGACATCCTCGGGGACGAGGATCATCTGGGGGACATGGACTTCAAGGTGGCTGGCACAAAGGACGGTGTAACGAGCATCCAGATGGACATAAAGGTCAAGGGTATTACCCGGGAGATAATGGAGGAGGCTCTCGCTCAGGCACGGGAAGGGCGGCTTCACATCCTTCAAAAGATGTCCGAGGCAATTCCCCAGCCGCGGAAGGAGCTCTCCCCCTACGCACCCCGCATAGTCATTTACAGGATACCTGAGGAGAAGGCTCCCCTCATCATAGGACCCGGCGGTGCCAACGTGAAGAAGATCTACGAGGAAACAGAAGTGAAGGTATGGGTGGGTGAGGAGGGCAAGGTCTTCCTCACCGGTTACTCGGACGAAGCCATAGAAAAGGCGATCGAAATGATAGAGAACCTCATCAAGGACGTGGAGGTGGGGGAGATCTACGAGGGCAAGGTAACGAGGGTTGAACCTTACGGAGCCTTCATAGAGATACTCCCCGGAAAGATCGGACTGCTTCACGTCTCCAAGATGGCGCATCCCGTAAAGCACGCCGGAGAGAGATACAGCGTGGGGGACGTGGTGAAGGTAAAGGTCCTCGAAGTAGACGAGATGGGAAGACCCAAGTTCACCACGATGGGGATCGATGGGGAAAGGCAGCTGCCGGAGCGGGTCGAAGTGGGAAAGATCTATGAGGGTAAGGTAACAAGGGTTGAACCCTACGGAGCCTTCGTAGAGATACTCCCCGGAAAGATCGGACTGCTCCACGTGGACAACATGAGGGTAAGGGTCAGGGACGCGAGGGACCTCTTCGAGGTGGGGCAGAGGGTAAAGGTGAAGGTCTTCGAACTGGACGACAGGGGCAGACCAAAGCTCACGGACAGGATAGGCTGAGATGATCAGGGTGAAGGTCAAAAGACTCCCCCACGGGGAGGGGCTCGATCTGCCGGCTTACGCAACGGAGCACGCGGCGGGATTCGACCTCAGAGCCGCCGTAGAGGAGTCTGTGGTGCTCGAACCTCTCGCGAGGGCGCTGATACCCACGGGTTTTGTATTCGAAATCCCCGAGGGATACGAAGGTCAGATAAGACCGCGAAGCGGTCTCGCCTTCAGAAAGGGGATAACGTTGCTCAACTCTCCGGGAACGGTGGATGCAGATTACAGGGGGGAGGTCAAGGTTCTGCTCATAAACCTCGGTCAGG
>DRNB01000163.1 GCA_011375045.1 Aquifex aeolicus | reverse complement strand
TAGAGGAGTTCTCCCGGCTGATGGACTTCGAGGGGGAGTTCGAAGTACCGCCGGAGGCGGTCTCCCTCGCGGACAGGATCAGGGAGGAGCTGACCTCCGAGGAAACCCTCCTCGAGGACACGGGGAGAAGACACAACTTCCTGAAGATAAGGGAGGGTGTATATCTCAGACTCGTCCGGAGCGAAGAGGCGGAGCTGGAGCTTCTCGTGAGGGAGGGGAAGCTGGAGAGGGTGCGCCTGCGGGGGAAGAGGATCCCTGAGGGACTCGGGGAGGAGCTGAGGGGAACGCCCTGCGAGGAGGGTCCCCTGCGGGAGAGGATAAGGAGGTTTCTGGGGAGGGAGGATCCGGATCTGGAGGGAGAGCTTCTGAGGCTTGTGCTGGGTAAGGGTTAAAATACTTCACTACACTATGAACGGAGATCTATGGATAAACCTTCTGAAGCTCCTCGTGGGGATAGGTGTCCTCGTCAAGGGTGCGGATCTCCTCATAGCCGGCGCGGCTGGACTCGCCCGCAGAGCGGGGGTGCCCGAGTTTGTTATAGGACTCACCCTCGTCGCCTTCGGGACCTCTCTGCCCGAGCTGACGGTGAACATTCAGGCGAGTCTGGAGAGCGCCTCGGAGATAACCCTCGGGAACGTGATCGGCTCCAACATAGCCAACATCCTCCTGATCCTCGGTGTGGCGGGTCTCATAAGACCCCTTTCCATACACAGAACCTTTGTCAAGAAGGAGATACCCCTCAACTTCCTCAGCATAGTTCTCCTCTTCGCCATGGTGGGGGACAGGCTCCTCGACGGAAGCGCGACCGCCTACGTTTCCCGTTCGGAGGGACTCGTCCTCATGACCACCTTTGTGGGGTACCTCTACTTTCTGGCGGCGTTTCTGGAGCGGGAGGCGGTGGACGAAGACAGCGCGAGGCTGAGCTACGTCAGAGGCGGGATCTACGTAGCCGTGGGTCTGATCGGTCTGGCGCTGGGTTCGGAGTGGACCGTCGACGGAGGTGTCAACCTCGCCCTCGAGCTCGGCGTCAGCCAGACCTTGGTGGGACTGTTCCTCATAGCGGTGGGGACCTCCCTTCCCGAACTCCTGACCTCCGCCATGGCGGCTTACAGGGGAAATCCGGACATAGCTCTGGGAAACGTGGCGGGTTCGAACATATTCAACATCTCCCTCGTCCTCGGAGCGAGCTCCCTCATAAACCCCATACCGGTCCCCGACGTCATATTCAAGGACATCGTTCTCCTTGCGGTGGCTACCCTCGTCCTCTTCCTGTCCAACTACCTGGGGAGGAAGTACACGGTCTCGAGACCCGAGGCTTTCGTCTTTCTGATCATATACACCGCCTACGCGGTCCTCTCCTGGTACGCTGAGGTGAAGGGATGAAACCAAAGGACATCTCCGCCATGAGCGTCGGACTGAACCTGCTGGGGGGGATAATTGCCGGTCTCCTTGTTGGCTACTTTGTCGACTACGCCATGGAGGAGTGGTTCGGCGTCAGAACCTCCCCCTGGGGACTGATCTTCTTCTTCTTCATAGGGATCGTCTCAGGCTTCAGGAACGCCTACAGGGATATGAAGCGTCTGGAGGAGTAATGTGAGGAAAGCGCTCTTTCTTTTGCTCGCACCCCTGGTCCTCCTGGCGGAGGAGGCTCCCGGAAAGCTGTGGTCCGTCCACATAGAGCTCTCCTACGTGAGGACCTCGGGGAACGTTAACACCCAGACCCTCTCCGAGAAGGCTGAGGTAAAAAGGGAGGGAGAGGTCAACCGCTTCTACCTCAAAAACTCCGCCCTCTACGCCACGCAGGAGGAGAGGGAGACCGCCAACCGGCTGAACTTCGACCTGAGGTGGGAGCGCCTCTTCACCGAGCGCTTCTTCACCTTCCTGACGGGAGGCTACCAGCGGGATCGCTTCTCGGGTTACACCTACAGGTGGAACGGGGGACCCG
>DRNB01000162.1 GCA_011375045.1 Aquifex aeolicus | reverse complement strand
TAAAACCCTCAGGGAGGGAGAGGAGATCGTTCTGAGGGATCCCCGGAACATCCCCCTCGCTGTCATGCGGATCGAGGAGGTTTACCGGTGGGATCTGAACTATGAGGCGTCCAACGTTCTGAAAACAACCGATCTGCGGCACCCCCTCGTGGCTGAGATGCACACCTGGGGGGAGTACTACATCTCCGGGGAACTCCGGGTGATACAGCTCCCGAGACACTACGACTTTCCCGAATACAGGAAGACGCCTCGTCAGGTCAGGGAGGAGCTTTCGAAGCTGGGTTACGAAAAGGTCGTAGCCTTTCAGACCAGAAACCCCATGCACAGAATCCACGAGGAGCTGACCAAGAGAGCGCAGGAAAGGATCGGAGGAGCGTTGCTCATACATCCTGCGGTCGGTCTGACCAAGCCGGGGGACGTGGACACCTTTACACGGATGAGGATCTACAAGACCCTCTACGAAAAATACTACGACAGGAGGCGAACGGTTCTCGCCTTTCTCCCCTTGGCTATGAGGATGGCTGGACCCCGGGAGGCGCTCTGGCACGGGATAATAAGGAAGAACTACGGAGCAACCCACTTCATAGTCGGAAGGGATCATGCGGGTCCCGGAAGAGATTCGAAGGGGAGACCCTTTTACGCTCCCTACGAGGCGCAAGAGCTTTTCGCCCGGTACGAGGAGGAGCTGGGTGTGAAGATGATTCCCTTCGAGGAACTCGTTTACGTTCCCGAGGTGGGAGGATACGTGGAGAGAAGGGAAGCCGAGGGGATGGGTTACGAGTACATCACCATATCGGGAACCGAGGTCAGAGACTCCTACCTCAGAAACGGCAGGAAGCTCCCCGGGTGGTTTACAAGACCCGAAACCGCCGAGATACTCCTCGAAACCTACACCCCGAAGTACAGACAGGGTTTCTGCGTCTGGCTCACGGGACTTCCCTGCGCGGGCAAGTCCACCATAGCGGAGATACTCTCCGTAATGCTTCAGGCGAGGGGTAAGAGAATTACCCTTCTGGACGGGGACGTGGTGAGAACGCACCTCTCAAAGGGACTCGGCTTCTCGAAGGAGGACAGGATCACGAACATTCTCAGGGTCGGTTTTGTGGCTTCGGAGATAGTCAGGCACAACGGGGTGGTTATCTGTGCCCTCGTGAGCCCTTACAGGAGCGCAAGGAATCAGGTGAGGAACATGATGGAGGAGGGAAGATTCATAGAGGTGTTCGTCGATGCACCCGTGGAGGTCTGCGAGGAAAGGGATGTTAAGGGTATGTTCAGAAAGGCGAGGGAGGGTCTCATAAAGGGGTTTACCGGAGTGGACGATCCCTACGAACCGCCGGAGGCTCCCGAGGTTCATTTAGATACGGTAAGGCTGTCGCCCGAAGAGAGCGCCCGCAAGATACTCGAACACCTTATAAAGGAAGGGTTCCTGTTAGAGTGATCCACAGGGTTCTGAAAATCGCTCTGGAAGCCGGAAGGGAAGTAATGGAGGTTTACAGAGAAACCTTTTCTGTGGAGTATAAAGAGGACAGAACCCCTCTGACCGAGGCGGACAGACGATCCCACAGGGTTATAACCGAAGGCTTAAGGAAACTGGACCCTTCCATCCCGATCCTCTCCGAGGAGGGAAAGGAGACACCCTACGAGGAAAGAAGAAGCTGGCGGAGTTTCTGGCTTGTGGATCCCCTCGACGGCACAAAGGAGTTTGTGAAGAGAAACGGTGAGTTCACCGTAAACATAGCCCTCATCGAGGGAAACCTCCCCGTTCTCGGTGTGGTGTTCGCTCCGGCCCTCGAACTGCTCTACTTTGCCCGCAGAGGAGAGGGAGCCTACAGGCTGAAGACCGACGGAGGGATTCTCTCAGAGGAAAAAGCTGAACGCTTACCCCTCAAACGGGAAGGAGACTCCCCAGAAACCCTGCGGGTTGTGGCTTCCCGATCCCACAGGAACAGAGAAACGGAGGAGTTTGTGAGCAGGCTGAGGTCGAAGGTTAAAGAGATCGAGCTCGTATCCATCGGAAGCTCGCTTAAGACGTGCCTCGTGGCTGAAGGAACAGCGGACATATACCCCAGACTCGGACCCACTATGGAGTGGGATACGGCTGCGGGACACGCCATAGCCCTCGAATCGGGGTGTGAGGTGAAGATTTACGACGGGAAGCTATCAGACACCTTAACCTATAACAAAAGAGATCTCCTCAACCCTCCCTTTGTTGTTTTCAGAAAGGAAAAGGCTTATCTTTTCGAGCGAGGGGTGCTGGAGATATGAGCGTTTTGAGCAAGAAGAGAACGACAAGAAGAGTTCCAAAAGAGCTGATATACGAGATGCGCCACGGAAAGCCCATTTACTACAGGGACTATGACAAAGTACTCTCAGGGGAGAAGAGCCTGGAGGAGGTTATGGGGAGCAGTAAGATACAGTGGTTAATAATATCTCTGATTCTTAGAGTTCTTATGAAGAAACTGCCTTTCGATAAATATGAGGTAGCAACCAACGAAGTCGGATTTAAGTTTGCTCCCCGCAGCTGGAGAAACTTAGACGTAGCTATATTCAGAAAGGGAGAACTTGTAAAGGAAGGTATAGATGACAGATATGTAAAAACCCCGCCGGAAGTCGTTGTAGAGGTGGATACGAAGGCGGATCTAAGGAAGTATGGAGATTTTATGCACTACATGACCGAAAAGACTCAGGATCTGTTGAATGCAGGTGTTAAAAAAGTGGTATGGATAACAACTTATGATAGAAAGATTATGGTGGCGGAGAAAGGTGAGAGGTGGTTTATAACCGATTGGGATGATACCATTGAAGTTATAGAGGGTATTGAATTGAATATAGAGAAGCTTTTAAAAGAGTCAGGGTATAAGGGAGTTTAAACATGGAGACGCTGGTAAAAAAGAAAAAGACAAAGAGAGTTCCTAAGGAACTTATATATGAAATGCGCCACGGAAGCCCCATATATTACAGAGACTATGATAAGGTGCTTTCCGGGGAGAAAACACTGGAGGAGGTTATGGGTAGCGGATTTGTGCATTCTGTAGTATTAATGGTTTTATTGAAATTTCTATTTAAAGAATTGCCACGTAAAGATTACTTCATACTTACAGGTGAACTTGGCTACAGTTTTGCCCCCAGGAGCTGGTATAACCTTGATGTAGCAATTATCCCTAAGGAAAGACTAAAGGACATCCCCAGAGGATACATAAAGGTTCCCCCCGAGGTGGTCATAGAAATAGATACAAAAGCAGATCTCAGAAAGTTTGAAAATGCTCAGGATTACTTCCACAGGAAAGCTCAGGATCTTCTTGATGCAGGAGTCAAAAAGGTCATATGGATTTTTACAAAGGATAAAAAGATATGGCTGGCGGAGAAAGGGAAACCTTGGCTTATCGTGGACTTTGATTATGAAATAGATGTCCTTGAAGGTATAAGGTTTAAACTTTCAGAACTTTTAAAGGAAGAAGGTATAAAGCTGTGAAGGGTTTGAATGTAAGGCTTGACGATTGTGAGAGGAAAGCATTAAAGAAAGCCCTTAAAGATTTCAAAGGTGAGGTTTACATATTCGGTTCAAGGCTTGATCCTGACAAAAAGGGTGGGGACATAGACCTGCTTTTAGTACCTTATGAAAAGGTAAGGCCCTTAGATCTGGAAATAGAGGTGCAGACAAAATTCTTTATGGAATGTGAAGAAGATATAGATGTCCTGGTTTACAGGGATACACCCTTTTTCAGGGAGATAATAAAGGGTGCAAAAAGAATTAGTCCTGAGGAGCTTTAGGGATCTGGAAAGAGCAGTGTTTCTTTTGAAAAGTTCCCTTGACGCTTACAAGCCTTACGATCCTTCTAAGGAATACTCTCCCGAAGAGATGGAGTATTACGATTCCCTGAGTTTCAGATTTGAGAAAGCGGTGGAACTTGCCCTTTCCGTTTTTAAAAGTCTTGAGATATACCTGTTTGGAGAGCAGAGTGATACACTAAGGACAAGACTACTGCGATTGCAGAGAGCGAACTATGTTGACAGTGTTGATTTCTGGATATCCGCAAGAATACTTAGGAATAAAATTCCTCATGCCTACCTTCCTGGAGAGTTGAAGGACATATACGATGATATAGTTAAGCTCGGGAAGGAAGTAATAGAAAAGGTTCAAAAGCTAAAAGCTAAGCTAAATGAGCTCCCGTAAAGTGGTTCGTCTTAGTGATTGGGAAGTTAAAGCCATAAAGGATATTGCGGAAGAGGTGTTCGGTGAAGGAACGAGAGTATTCTTATTCGGAAGCAGGACGGATCCTACAAAGAGAGGAGGAGATATTGATCTATACATCATTCCTGCAAACAGGGAAAATCTATTTGACGACCCAGAAAGGCTTATAGAAAGGGAAGCTATGGAAACAGGTGTTGAGCTTTGAACCATGAAGACAGGTATAAGATTCTTTATGAAGAAACAAGCAAGCACATCAAAAGACTCAGATCCGCCTTTGATAATTTGAAAAGCATAGATGTTCTCCATCTCTCAGCTGGAGAGGTTATTAGATAAGTTGAAGATAAAGTAATGATAGAGACAATAGAGGATCTAAGGAACTTCATATTCTTGAAAAGGAAGGTATAATCTGCAGAAGTCCGAGAACATGTATGAGCGAGTTATTCTCCGCAGGTTTTATACAGGAGAAAGAAGCAAAGGAACTCTTAAAAATGATTGATTACAGAAACATGACCGTTAATACCTATAACGAGCAAACGGCTGAGGAGATTTTTGGGAAGCTGCCGCTGTATGTTGATCTGTTCAAAAACACCTTTGTGAAATTAAAGAACTGATGATAGGAAGTGAGGTGTTAGGAAAATTAAGAGATCGGCTGGAAAGCGATGTACATCTCAAAGAGGTAATAAGGGGTAGTGCTACTTTTCTAATCTTAAGAATCCTTGGAATGATGGTAGCTTATGCATTCACCCTTCTGGTAACAAGAAAACTCGGAGCTTCCGCATGGGGTATATTTGCCCTTTCCTTTACGGTTCTCCAGATAGCTTCCGTTTTATCACGCCTTGGTCTTG